>DASRUW010000181.1:0-5313 GCA_035655255.1 Telluria sp.
GCTCGCGGTCGACGGCGTCGACCTCGACCTGGCACAGGGCCGCATGGTGGGCCTGATCGGCCATAACGGCGCGGGCAAGAGCACGCTGTTCAAGCTGATGCTGGGGCTGACGCCGCCCACCACCGGCGAAATCCTGGTCAAGGGCGTGCCGATCGGCGGGCGCGATTTCCGCTCCGTGCGGCGCCGCATCGGCTACCTGCCGGAGGCCTTCGTCACCTACGACAACCTGACCGGCCTCGAAGTGCTGCAGTTCTTCGCGGACCTGAAGAAGGCGCCGCGCGCCGGCTGCGCCGCGGTGCTGGAGCGGGTCGGACTGGGCGGCTCGGCGGGCCGGCGCGTGCGCGGCTACTCGAAGGGAATGCGCCAGCGCCTCGGCTTCGCCCAAGTGCTGCTCGGCGCCCCGGACCTGATCTTCCTCGACGAGCCGACCAATGGCCTGGACCCGGAAGGCATCCACGACTTCTATCAGATCCTGCGCGAGGTGCAGGGCGAAGGCGCGACCATCGTCATCACCTCCCATATCCTGGCCGAGATCCAGGAGCGGGTGGACGACCTGGTCATCATGCAGGGCGGCCGCGTGGCGGCGCGCGGCACGCTGGCCGAGCTGCGCGCGCGGATGGTACTGCCCTCGCAGATCCGCATCACCCTGCGCCAGGGGGAGGGCACGCGCATCCAGTCCGCGCTGGCACGCCTGGCCGGGCTGGAACTGAAGATCGAAAGCGATTGCGTGCACGTGTCCTGCTTGCCGGGGCAGAAGGTGGCGGTGCTCAACATACTCGCCGCGCTGGCCGACGCCGTGCGCGACATCGCGATCCACGAGCCTTCGCTCGAGGACCTGTTCTTTGGATATGGAGGCGTCCATGGCCGCAAGCCTTGACTGGTCCCAGGCCCGCGTGCTGGCCGTGAAGGAGTTCCGCGACCGCATCCGCAACCGCTGGGTGGTCGCGGTGGGCCTGATCTTCGCGCTGTTCGCGCTGGCCATCGCCTATGCCGGCGGCGCGCAACAGGGCGAAGTCGGGTTCCAGGGCATCGACGTGACCATCGCCAGCCTGGTGAGCCTCGTGACCTACCTGGTGCCGCTGATCGCGCTGATCCTCGGCTACGACGCCATCGTGGGCGAGCGCGAACGGGGCTCGCTGGAGCTGCTGCTGTCGATGCCGATCACGCGCTTCGAAATCCTGCTCGGGAAGTTCCTGGGCCTGTCGGCCGCACTGGCCGTGGCCACGCTGGCCGGCTTCGGCGCCGCCTTGTTGCTGCTGTCGAACCAGCTCGGGCCGCGCGACGTGTACCACTTCCTCGGCTTCGCGGGCAGCGCCATCCTGATGGGGGTGGCCTTCCTGAGCCTGTCCCTGTGCGTCTCCGTGCTGGCCGCGGACCGGGTGCGCGCGTCGGGCGCGGCCATCGGGCTGTGGTTCTTCTTCGTGCTGATCTTCGACCTGCTGCTGATGGGGGCGCTCGTCCTCAGCCAGGGCAGCTTGAGCAGCAATGTGTTCGGCTGGCTCCTGATGCTCAATCCGGCGGACGTGTTCCGGCTCTTGAACATCTTCAGTTCCGAACAGGTGCAACGCATGTATGGCCTGTCGACCGTGATGCCGGAGCACCTGACCCGTCCGGGGATGCTGGTGGCCGTCATGGGCGCCTGGATCATCCTTCCCTTCGTCCTCGCCAAATGGAGATTCCGATGAAAACACGTGTCGCGCTGCTGGCCCTGGCCGTGGCCCTGGCGGCCTGCGGGAAAGCGGCCCACAACGTGGCCGTGCAAGATCCGGCCGCGGACACGGCCTGCGCGCTGGACGGCATGCTGCTGCTGGACCATCCCGGGCCCAAGGCCCAGATCCACTACGCGGAGGGCAAGCCGGACTACTTCTGCGACTTGGCCGAAATCTTCGGCCTGCTGCAGGCCCCGGAGCAAAAGCGCGTGGTCGCGGCGGTCTACGTCCAGGACATGGGCAAGGCCGATTGGGCGCATCCGCAAGGGCACTGGGTCGAGGCGCGCGCTGCCTACTTTGTGGTCGGCAGCCGCAAGGAAGGTTCGATGGGGCCTGCGATCGGGTCCTTCGCCGCACAGCAGGACGCGCAGGCGTTCGCGGCGAAGGAGGGCGGCAAGGTCGTGCGCTTCGACGAGGTCAAGCCGGACATGCTGCGCCAGGGCGGCGCGGCGCGCGACGACGACATGTCGCATTAATCGCTTTTTTGTAGTCGTTTTTTCACAAGTAAAAAGGAAGTCACCATGAAATCACTGAAGTTGCTCGCATTTTTCTCCCTCGCCGTGCTGGGTTCCAGCTCCGCGCTGGCCGGCGCTCCGTCGGTCGCCCAAGGCGAGAAGATCTTCACCGCCAACTGTGCGGCCTGCCATGGCGCCGGCGTGCTGGGCGCACCCAAGTTCGGCGACAAGGCCGCCTGGGCGCCGCGCATCAAGCAGGGCAAGGAGACCCTGTACACCCACGCGCTGGGCGGCTTCAAGATGATGCCGGCCAAAGGCGGCAACGCCGCGCTGAAGGACGCCGAAGTCAAGGCGGCCATCGACTACATGGTCAGCAAGGCAAGCTGATCGCCGTTCCAACCGGCCGGCGGTGTGCGTGCCGGCCGGCCTTTCATTGCAGGTCCCATCATGACGTTGTATTCCCAAGCCCGTACCTGGCTGTTCCTCGCGCTGCTGCCGCTGGTGTTGGCCGCCTGCGCCAGGCACGATTCGGTACACAAGATCCAGGGCCACGTGTTCGGTACCCAGGTCGAGATCAGCATCTATGGCGACTCCGAGGAGCAGGCCCAGGATCTCGGTGCCCAGGTGCTCAACGAATTCGACCGGCTCCATCACAAATTCCATGCGTGGCAGCCGAGCCAGCTGACCGCGCTGAACGACGCCATCGCGCGCGGCGAACCCTTCGAGGCCGACCAGGAGATGGTCGACCTGCTCAAGTCGGCGGCCGTGCTCTCAGAAAAATCGGATAACCTGTTCAATCCCGCGATCGGTCACCTGATCCGCTTGTGGGGCTTCCAGAGCAGCGACATCACGGCCCACGGCCCGGCGCCGGAGGAGATCAGGAAGTGGGTCGACGCGAACCCGCGCATGAGCGACCTGGTGTTCGATGGCACCCGCATCACGAGCAGGAATCCCGCCGTCATGCTGGACCTGGGCGGCTACGCCAAAGGCTATGCCCTCGACCGCGCCGCGCAGATCCTGCGCGCCCACCATGTGAAGGCGGCGCTGGTGAACACGGGCGGGAACATCCTCGCCATCGGCCAGCCGGGCGCACGGCCATGGAAGGTGGGCATCCGCGATCCGCGCCGCGACGGCGCACTGGCCAGCGTCGAGCTGCACGACAACGAAGCGATCGGCACCAGCGGCGACTACCAGCGCTATTTCATGAAGGACGGGAAGCGCCATCCGCATATCATCGATCCGCGCACCGGCGAGACGGTCGACCTGGTGGCGTCCGTGACCGTGATTGCCTCCGGGGGCACCGACCCGGGCCTGCGCTCGGACGGGAACTCCAAGCCTTTGTTCATCGCCGGCCCCGCGAAGTGGGACGCGACGCTGAAGGAGCTCGGGCTCAAGGAAGTCCTGCTGGTCGACGCCAAGCGCCAGATCATGATGACACCCGCAATGCGTGCGCGCCTGGGACAGGCCGAGTAGGATACCCATACGAACGAAATGGGATTATGATGCGGTCATGAGTACCGCCAAAGACCGCATCCTCGCCCGCGCCCAGCACGACTACCGACCCGACCTCGTCGCCATCGACACCGCCGCCGTGGAGCATCTCCCGGCGCGGGCCGAACGCTTCAGCCACCTGACCGTGGGCTTGGCGGGCACGCCGGCCGGCCAGACGCCGCAAGGCGCGGCGGCCTACAGCATCCTTCTCAACAGCCTCAATTTCCTGTTCTGGAGCCTCACGCCGGATGGCATGGAGCGCTACCACTGGCAAGGCCAGGGTGGCGCCAGCGGCCTGAAAGCGGCGCTGGACCAGTTGTGGGGCACGGACAGCACTTCCACGCACCTGCGCGGCCAGCTGGGCGCCTGCGACGAAGCGGCGGTCGTCGCCGCCTTCGGGCCGATTCCGCTGGCACGGCGCCGCAGCCAGTTCCTGCGCGAGCTCCTGGCCGACGACCGGCTGGAACAGGCGGCGGACGAACTGGTGGCGGCCGCGGAAACCGGCAAGCTCACCGCCGACGATGCGGACCGCCTCGCGCATCGTTTCCCGATGGCCTATGGACAGGATCCCTACCTGGTGCGGGCCCAGCTGGCGGTGATGTGGTACGCGGGCTACCTGGGCGAGCAGGGCAGGGCGGTCGACTGCGACATCACGGTGGCCGCCAGCTACCAGATGCCGCGCGTGCTGCGCTCGATCCGCGTGCTGCGCTTTGCTCCCGCACTGGCCGCGCAGATCGACAGCCATACCCTCATCCTGCGCGAAAGCACGGAAGAACGGGCAATCCGCGCGGCGACCGTGCTCGGCGCGCAGCAGCTGGCGCGCCACGTGGGCGTGTCCGAGCACGCGATGGTGAACGTCCTGTGGCAAAACCGGAACGCGTGCGGCGACATTCCCTACCACCTGACGATCACCACCGACTACTAGTACATCCGCCGCCGCACGAGGATGGGCAGCCCGCTGGCGGCGTGCTGGCCCACGATCTCGTGCGTGATGCCGGGCGGGAGCTTGCCGTCGGCGCCCGCCGGAGCCGCTTCGCCACGGGCCACGATGCCGCGCACGTAGGCCTGCGCCGCGTCCGTGTCGGGGACGATGCGGTCGGCCGGGTTGGTCTTCTGCTCGCTGGCCATGTCAGTGATGGCGCAAGCCGCAGTCGCACAGCACGCGTTCCAGCCGCACCGCGCCGTCGCTGTGCACCAGGCGATGGGTCTTCAGGCTGCTGACCGGGTCGATGCGGTCTTCTTCCGCCGCGACGTTGCCGAAATCGATCCGTCCCTGGCGGAACAGCTGGTCGACGAACCCGCGCGCCGCCGCCTCGGAACTCGGCGCAGGCTGGGGCGCGAACTCGTTGTGCGCGGCGATGGCGGAGAAGCGCCGCGGCTGCGAGGGCGTTTCCACCAGGAGGGGCCGGTCACCCAGTCCGTAAGGCGCGCCCGGAATGGCGAGGTGGATCGGCGCATAGGTTCCCATCGCGTTGGCGACCATGCTGGTGGCCGCCTCGGTCAGCGAAGTCACGGTGGTGGCCGACTGGATCGACAGGATGCCGCGCCGGATGAAGGTCGACTTCAATGCCCGCGCGTACTGCGCGTTCATCCCGGCCGCCGCTTGCACCATGCCCGCCGCCACTTGCGCGTAGAAGTTGGACACCACCGAGGCGGCG
>DASRUW010000182.1:0-4188 GCA_035655255.1 Telluria sp.
CGTACCTGCCGCACAACTACGTGCCGCGCACCGTGGCCTACACCGGCACCCACGACAACAACACCACGCGCGGCTGGTTCAACTCGATCCCGCAGCATGAGCGCGACCACCTGTTCCACTACTTCGGCCGCGGTTTCAACGAGGACGAGGTGGTGCCGGCCATGATCCGCGAGCTGTGGGCTTCGCCCGCCAACACGGTGCTGGTGCCGATGCAGGACGTGTTCAACCTGGGCGAGGAAGCGCGCATGAACTTCCCCGGCAAGATGGGCGGCAACTGGGCCTGGCGCTATCGCGACGCGCAGCTGACGCCGGAACTGGCGCAGTGGTTCGCCCGGCTCACCGACGAGACGCAGCGCTGATGGCCTCGCGCCTCATCTACGGCTGCATGGGCCTGGGCGGCGGCTGGAACCGCGAGCCGCTGACCGAGGCCGACATCGGCCGCGCCCACGCCGCGGTGGAGGTGGCGCTCGACATCGGCATCACCTGCTTCGACCACGCCGACATCTACACGCTGGGAAAAGCGGAGCAGACCTTCGCCGCACTGTTCAAGCGCATTCCTTCGCTGCGCGAGCGCATCCGGCTGCAGACCAAGTGCGGCATCCGCTTCGCCGACGGCGAAGGGCCCAAGCGCTACGATCTGTCGGCCGCCTACATCGTGGGCGCGGTGGAGCGCAGCCTGCAGCGCCTGAACACGGAGCGCATCGACGTGCTCCTCCTGCACCGCCCCGATCCCCTGCTGGAACCGGACGAAATCAACGAAGCCTGGCTGGTGCTGCACAATGCCGGCAAGGTGGGAGCGCTTGGCGTTTCCAACATGCATGCGGGGCAAATTCGCCATCTGGCGTCGCGCCTGACCACGCCGCTGGTGGCCAACCAGCTCGAAATGAGCCTGGCCAAGCGCGACTGGCTGGAGACGGATACCTGCTTCAACGACGCGCAAGGAGCGGCCGGGCTGGTATGGCAGGACACGCTGCATCACTGCCAGCAGCACGGCATCGCCCTGCAGGCCTGGGGCTCGCTCGCCAAGGGCTGGTATTCGGGCGCCCTGCCCGCCGGCGCCAGCGCGGCGGACGGCGAGACGGCGGCCCTGGTGCGCCGCCTCGCGGAGCAGCATGGCGCGCCGCCGGAGAGCATCGTGCTGGCCTGGCTGCTGCGCCATCCGGCCGGCATCCGTCCGGTGCTCGGCACCTCGCACCCGGACCGCATCCGCGCGTGCGGTGCGGCGGAGCGCGTCAAGCTCACGCGCGGCGAATGGTACGCCTTGTACCAGAGCGCGCGCGGACAGGAACTGCCATGATCGCCGCGGCGCAGGCATTGAGCGCGGTGGCGCGCGTCGCCGCCGCGCAGCAGGAGCGCGGCCAGCCGGTCGCCATCGCCGTGTGCGACGACCACGGCGAGCTGCTGGCTTTCGTGCGGATGGATGGCGCGAGTCTGCAGGCCGGCGTGCTGGCGCAGAACAAGGCCTACACGGCGGCACGCGACCGCCAGCCGACGGCGGACCTCGGCGCCTGGAGCCGCAGCTCCGGCCGCACCCTGAACTATTGGACCGACCCGCGCATTACCGGCTTCGGCGGCGGCGTCCCGGTCCGCGCTGATGGCACCGTCGCCGGCGCCGTCGGCGTCAGCGGTCTGTCCGAGGACGACGATGCCGCAGTGGCTCAGCGCGTAATCGACTTGCTGGGATCACAGGAAGCGGTTTAAGAGAGCGGTTATCAGGAACGCCCCAGTCACCCATACCACAAGCTTACGGTGCAGGCGTTCCAGATCGGCCTTCGTTGCCAGCAGGGGTAGGCTGGTCTCAAGCCTTGCTTCAAGCTTATCAAGCCTGGTCACGGCGCCCTCCAACTTCGCTTCAACTTTATCAAGCCTGACGACGACGCCCTCCAGGTTCATCTCCACCTTGGCCAGCCTTGTGTCGACCTGGTCGAAACGGTCGGAAACGACACCGAACTGCACGTCAACGCGAGCAGATTTTTCTGCAGCACGCTCTTGCGTGAGTTCGCGCAACTGCACGCCTTGCTCATGTATCTGCGCGGTATGCGTCTCAACGACCTGTTCCAGCGCGGACACCTTCTCAAGTGTCCGCGAAACATTCGCTTCAAGCAGTGTGCGGTTGTCCGAGTCCATTCGGACAGCCTAGACGCCGTCCGCATGCATCACAAGCACGCACGATTGAGGGCGCGCAGACCGCGCCTCACTGCTTCTTCGGGCCTTTGCCGGCGCCCTTTGCAGGAGCGGCCCCTTCCAGCAGGCTGATGTTGAGCTTGCGGTTGGCGACCCAGACCGACTTCAGATAGTGCATCAGCTGCTTGGGCATCCCGCTCGGCAGCTCCACCGTGGTGTACTCGTCGTGCATGTCGACCCGGCCGATGTACTTCGATTCCAGCCCGGCCTCGTTTGCCAGCGCCCCGACGATGTTCGCCGCCTGGGCACCATGCGCGCGCCCGACTTCGACGCGGTACAAGTCCATCGGCATGGCGTCCTGGTCCTGCTTGCGCTTTTTCGGCTTGGCCGCCGGCGCAGCGTCATCCGCGGGCGGCGGCGTCTCCAGGAAGCGGTCCAGCTGCAGGGGCGAGCCGCTTGCCGCGGCAGGCTTGGACGGTTTGGACGGCTTGGACGGCCTGGCCGCCGCGGCCGGCTTGGCCGGGGCCTCCGGCATGTCCTCGCCTTCGCGCGCGATGCGCAGCGCCTGCCCGGCCACGCGCACGCCGCGCAGCAGCTCCAGCACCTCCCCGCTCAGGTCGGCCGGCATGTCCAGCGTCGAGAAGTGGTCGTAGATCTCGATGCGGCCGATCTTCTTCGCCTCGATCCCGCCTTCGTTGGCGATCGCGCCGACGATGTTGCCCGGCTTGACGCCGTGCTTGTGGCCCACGGCGATGCGATAGGTCGCCATGCCCGGCTCCGGCGCGCGCGCCACGTACTCCTTGTGCGGCCGCAGGAAGTCCTCGCGCGCGGGACGCCCCGGACGCTCCTCGAATTCCTCCTGGCGCGGCGCGCGGTCCTGCTTGTCGAGCAGGAACGGTTCGCTGCCTGCCGCCATGCGCGCCAGCGCCGCCGCGATTTCCACGGCCGGCACGTTGTGCTCCGTCTCGTAGGCCTCGATCAGGGAGCGGAACACGTCCAGCCCCTCGCCTTCGAGCGCCTGCGTGATCTGGTCCTTGAAGCGCGCGATGCGCAGTTCGTTGACGGCCTTGATGGTGGGGAGCGTCATCGGCGCCACCGGCTGGCGTGTCGCGCGTTCGATCGCCTTGAGCAGCCCGCGCTCGCGCGGCGTGACGAACAGGATCGCGTCGCCGCTGCGGCCCGCGCGGCCGGTGCGGCCGATGCGGTGGGTGTAGCTCTCGGGGTCGGACGGCACGTCGTAGTTGACCACGTGCGAAATGCGCTCCACGTCCAGGCCGCGCGCGGCCACGTCGGTCGCCACCAGGATGTCGATCTGCCCGTCCTTCAGCTGGCCGATGGTGCGTTCGCGCTGCTGCTGCGCCATGTCGCCGTTGATGGCGGCCGCCGCGAAGCCGCGCGCCTGCAGCTTGGACGCCAGCTCCTCGGTGCCCAGCTTGGTGCGCGCGAACACGATCATGCCGTCGAAGGGCTCCGCCTCCAGGATGCGGGTCAGCGCATCGAGCTTGTTCAAGCCGCTCACCAGCCAGAAGCGCTGGCGGATGTTTTCGGCGGTGCTGGTCTTGGCGGCCACGGTCACTTCGGCCGGGTCGCGCAGGTAGGTCTTGGCGATGCGCTTGACCGGCGGCGGCATGGTGGCCGAGAACAGCGCCGTCTGGCGCGAGGCCGGCGTCTGCTGCAGGATGTGCTCCACGTCCTCGATGAAGCCCATGCGCAGCATCTCGTCGGCCTCGTCCAGCACCAGGGTCTTGAGCTGGGACAGGTCGAGCGAACCCTTCTCGATATGGTCGATCACGCGCCCCGGGGTGCCCACCACCACGTGCACTCCGCGCCGCAGCGCCGACAGCTGCGGGCCGTAGCTCTGGCCGCCGTAGATCGGCAGCACGTGAAAGCGCGGCATGTGCGCCGCGTAGCTCTGGAAGGCTTCCGCCACCTGCAGCGCCAGCTCGCGCGTGGGCGCCAGCACCAGCGCCTGCGGGGCGGTCTGCTTCAGATCGATGCGCGCCAGGATCGGCAGCGCGAAGGCGGCGGTCTTGCCGGTTCCGGTCTGGGCCTGTCCCAGCACGT
>DASRUW010000183.1:0-5519 GCA_035655255.1 Telluria sp.
CGTGGAGGTCGAGGTCGGCCCGCCCGGCCCGGGCGAGGCGACGGTGCGCCAGCACGCCATCGGCATCAACTTCATCGACGTGTACTTCCGCACCGGGCTGTATCCGCAGCCGCTGCCGGCCGGGATCGGCATGGAAGGCGCCGGCGTGGTCGAGGCGGTGGGCGAGGGCGTGACCCACGTGCGTCCGGGTGACCGGGTGGCGTATGCCGGCCGGCCCACGGGCGCCTACGCGGACCTGCGCAACATGCCGGCCTCCATCCTGGTCAGGCTGCCCGATGCGATCCCTTTCGACACGGCCGCGGCCATGATGCTGCAGGGAATGACGGTGCAGTACCTGTTCAAGCGCACCTATCCGCTCAAGGCGGGCGACACCATCCTGTTCCACGCCGCCGCCGGCGGGGTCGGGCTGATCGCCTGTCAGTGGGCGCGCGCGCTGGGCGTGACCATGATCGGCACGGTGGGGACGGACGAGAAGGGGGAGCTGGCCAAGGCGCATGGCTGCGCCCACGTCATCAACTACAACCGCGAGAACGTGCTGGAGCGGGTCATGGAGATCACCAAGGGCGAGAAGGTGCCGGTGGTGTACGACTCGATCGGCAGGGATACCTTCTGGAGTTCGCTCGACTGCCTGGCGCCGCTGGGGATGATGGTGAGTTTCGGCAGCGCGTCGGGGCCGGCGCCTTCATTTACCGTGCAGGACCTGGCCTCGCGCGGCTGCCTGTTCATCACGCGGCCGACGCTGTTCACGTATGCCGCCAAGCGCGCCGACCTGGAAGCGATGGCGGCCGACCTGTTCGATGTGGTGGAAAGCGGGCAGGTGAAGATCGAGGTGCGCCAGCGCTACCACCTGTCGGAGGCCGCGCGCGCGCACCGCGAGCTGGAAGCGCGCCAGACCACCGGGTCCTCGATCCTGCTGCCCTGATTCCCGTCATCCCCGCTTCCGCGGGGATGACGGCTGTCTGCGTTACTGCTTCGGTTCGAGCTTCAGTTCGACCACCCGCGCCTGGCCGCTCGGGCCGGGGAAGCCTTCGAAAGCGCTGCGCACCAGCGCGGGCATGATCTCCGGCGTGGACGCGTTGCGGCTCAAATTCCCCACCGTCACGTCGAACAGGCGCTTGCCGTCCGGGATCGAGCGGATGCCGATCTGCAGCTCGCGCCGGTACTGGTGCTCGATGTAGTCGTCCACGCGCCCGTACCAGAACGGGTCGTACCAGTAGCCATAGCGGTAGGGCCGCATCCAGCCCCAGTGGTCGTAGTAGAAGGGCGGCGAGACCGCGATCACCCGCACCGGAATGTCGGTCGCCATGAAGCACATCGACACGGCCAGGGTCGGCTTGCCGGCGGCGCCGGCGTCATGAAAGCCCAGGTGCTCCAGTTCGCCGCGCACGAGGTTCTGGTAGCTGCGGTATTCCAGCGTGTCGTCCTGCGGCGGCGGCGCGTCGAACACATAGGTCTTGTCGGCCAGATTGGCTGGCCACTGGTGGAAGGTCGTGACCTGGCTGGTGACCGTGGTGGCGCATCCCCCAAGCAGCAGGGACAACCCGGCCACGGCGGCGGCGAATAGGCGTTTCATCGGAAGCTCCGGTTGAAGGTTGGATTTTCGGCAGCCTCCAGTCTACGACCGGCGGCCGGCCCCCGCACACAATTTACAGTTTGTTACGGAACGCACACGCCGGAAACAGGCGGAACGAGGCGCCACGGCCGCCTTGGTAAAATAGCCGTCTTCGCAACGCTTGCCGACGAGCTCACCATGCGTACCGACATCCCGCAAACCATCTACCGCAAAGACTACCGTCCTCCCGTGTACTTGGTGGACACGGTCGAACTGGGTTTCGACCTCGACCCCGCGCGCACCGTCGTGGCCAGCCGCCTGACCATGCGCCGCAACCCGGACGCCAAGGGCCGCGATATCGAGCTGTATGGCGGCGACCTGGAACTGGTGGCCCTGCGCCTGAACGGCGCCACGCTCGGCCCGCGCGACTATCGCATCGACGGCCAGGTCCTGCGCATCCCCAACGCCCCGGACGAGGCGGAGCTGGAGATCGAAACCATCGTCAGCCCGCAGAACAACACCACCCTCAACGGCCTGTACACCTCCAACGGCAATTTCTTCACCCAGTGCGAGGCCGAGGGCTTCCGCAACATCACCTGGTTCCCCGACCGGCCGGACGTGATGGCCCGCTACACCGTCATGCTGCGCGCGGACAAGGCGCGCTACCCGGTGCTGCTCTCAAACGGCAACTTGATCGAACAGGGCGACTTGCCGGACGGCCGCCACTATGCCAAGTGGGAAGACCCGTTCAAGAAGCCGTCCTACCTGTTCGCCCTGGTCGCCGCACGCCTGGTGTGCCAGGAAGAGACCTTCCGCCTGGCCGACGGACGCGACGTGCTGCTGCAGGTGTGGGTCGAGGAAGGCAACCTGGACAAGACCGATTACGCCATGCAGTCCCTGAAGCGCGCGATCCGCTGGGACGAGGAGCGCTACGGCCTGGAGCTGGACCTGGACCGCTTCATGATCGTCGCCGTGGGCGACTTCAACATGGGCGCGATGGAGAACAAGGGCCTGAACATCTTCAACACCAAGTTCGTGCTGGCCAACCCGCGCGTGGCGACCGACATCGACTATTCCGGCATCGAGGCGGTGGTCGGCCACGAGTACTTCCACAATTGGACCGGCAACCGCGTGACCTGCCGCGACTGGTTCCAGCTGTCGCTCAAGGAAGGCCTGACGGTGTTCCGCGACCAGGAGTTCAGCGCCGACATGATCGGCACGCCGAGCGGTCGCGCCGTCACGCGCATCGACCAGGTGCGCACCCTGCGCCAGGCCCAGTTCCCCGAGGACGCGGGCCCCATGGCGCACCCGGTGCGCCCGGACTCCTTTGTCGAGATCAACAACTTCTACACCGTGACGGTGTACGAGAAGGGCGCCGAAGTGGTGCGCATGTATCAGACCCTGCTCGGGCGCGAGGGCTTTCGCAAGGGCATGGACCTGTACTTCAAGCGCCACGACGGCCAGGCCGTGGAGTGCGACGACTTCCGCGCCGCGATGGCGGACGCGAACAAGCGCGACCTGACCCAGTTCGAGCGCTGGTACAGCCAGGCCGGCACGCCGGTGGTGCAGGCCGAGACGCGTTATGACGCCGCCCGCAAGGCCTACGAGATCACGCTCACGCAAAGCTGCCCGCCGTCGCCCGGCCAGCCGAAGAAGCAGCCCTTCCACATTCCGGTCGCGGTCGGCCTGGTCGGCCGGGACGGGCGCGACCTGCCGCTCACCATCGACGGGCGCAAGGCCGGCACCACGACGGTGCTGGAACTGACCAAGGCGCGCCAGACCTTCCGCTTCGGCGGCGTGCTGGAGGAGCCGGTGCCGTCCCTGCTGCGCGACTTCTCCGCGCCGGTCGTCCTGGACTACGCCTACAGCGACGAGCAGCTGCTGCACCTGTTCGCCCACGACAGCGATGCCGTCAACCGCTGGGAGGCCGGGCAGCGCCTGGCCATGGCACGCCTGCTGCGCCTCACGCAGGCCGTGCGCGACGGCGCCGCGCTGCTGCTGGACGACACCTTCATCGATGCCATGCGCACGACCCTGGCCGACACCACGCTCGATCCGGCCTTCCGCGAAGTGGCACTGCTGCTGCCGTCGGAAACCCTGATCGCCGAGCAATGTCCGTCCGTCGATCCGCAGGCGATCCACATGGCGCGCCAGTTCATGCGCACCACCATCGGCCGCCGCCTGCAGAAGGAACTGCTGGCCCAGATCGGGGCCAACCGCACCCCCGGCGCCTACAGCCCGGACGCGCACAGCGCCGGCCAGCGCGGGCTGAAGAACCTGTGCCTGGCCTACCTGGCCGCGGCCGACCTCAATCTGGACCTGGCCGAGCGCCAGGTGCGCGAGGCCGACAACATGACCGACCGCCAGGCCGCGCTCACCTCGCTGATCCACGCCGACTCGGCCATCGCCCCGATGGCGCTGGAGGCCTTCTACCGCGACTTCGAGCACGAGGCCCTGGTGATCGACAAATGGTTCGCGCTGCAGGCGGGCGCGCCGCGCACCGACGTGCACGCGGTGCGCAAGCTGATGCAGCACCGCGCCTTCACGCTCAAGAACCCGAACCGCGCGCGCAGCCTGCTGTTCACCTTCTGTAACGCCAATCCCGCGCAGTTCCATGCGCCGGACGGCAGCGGCTACGCGCTGTGGGCCGAGCAGGTGGTGGCGCTGGACGCGCTCAACCCGCAGGTCGCCGCGCGCCTGGCGCGCGCCCTGGACCGCTGGCGCCACTACGTGCCCTCCCTGCAGGAGCGCATGAAGCGCGCCCTGGAGCAGGTCGCCCACGCCGGCAAGCTGTCCAACGACGTGCGCGAGGTCGTGACCAAGGCCCTGGCGTGACCCAAGAATTCGCAACTACACCATAAGGAAAACATGAAACGCGTCAGTCTCACCCAGTATCTGGTGGAAGAACAGCGCCTGCACGACACGATCCCGGCCGAACTGCGGCTGCTGATCGAAGTCGTGGCGCGCGCCTGCAAGTCGATCGCGCACTCGGTCGGCAAGGGCGCGCTGGGCGACGTGCTCGGCACGGCCCACACCGAGAACATCCAGGGTGAAGTCCAGAAGAAGCTGGACGTGATGTCCAACGAGATCCTGCTCGAAGCGAACGAGTGGGGCGGCCACCTGGCCGCGATGGCGTCGGAAGAGATGGAGGAGATCCACCCGATCCCGAACCGCTATCCGAAAGGCGAATACCTGCTGCTGTTCGATCCGCTGGACGGCTCCTCCAACATCGACGTGAACGTCTCGATCGGCACCATCTTTTCGGTGCTGAAGGCGCCGGAAGGCATGGGCACGCCGAGCGAGAAGGACTTCATGCAGGCGGGCGCGAAGCAGGTCGCCGCCGGCTACGCCGTGTACGGTCCCCAGACCATGCTGGTGCTCACCACCGGCAACGGCGTGAACTGCTTCACCCTGGACCGCGAGATGGGCTCCTGGGTGCTGACCCAGCGCGACATGAAGATTCCGGAGACGACCAAGGAATTCGCCATCAACATGTCCAACCAGCGCCACTGGCACACGCCGGTGCAGCGCTACATCGGCGAGCTGCTGGCCGGGTCCACCGGCCCGCGCGGCAAGGACTTCAACATGCGCTGGATCGCCTCCATGGTCGCGGACGTGCACCGCATCCTCAACCGCGGCGGCATCTTCATGTATCCGGCCGACCTGCGCGACCCGTCCAAACCGGGCCGCCTGCGCCTGATGTACGAAGCCAACCCGATGGCCTTCATCGTGGAACAGGCGGGCGGCGCGGCCACCGACGGCAACGGCCGCATCCTGGACATCGTGCCCACCAAGCTGCACCAGCGCGTGGCCGTGTTCCTGGGTTCGAAGGAGGAAGTCGATGTGGTCACGTCCTACCACCAGCAATAAAGTTGCCTTCTTGCGCGTATTCGGTGGACTCTGCTAGAATACGCGCTCTTTGAGCCGCTGTAGCTCAGTCGGTAGAGCAGCGCATTCGTAATGCGAA
>DASRUW010000184.1:0-27642 GCA_035655255.1 Telluria sp.
GGCACGAGCTGCCTTCGGTGCCGCCGTTCGCGCCCGCTGGCCTGTCGCTGGTGGTCGTGGCCATCGTGCCGCCCGCCCCGCGGCTGGCGCTGGCAACCCAGGCCCGGCTGCAAACGCGCACCACGGCGCCGCCGCTCGCCATCCAGCACTGCTGCTTCCGCATTTGACACCTCACGCTGACTGACCGCCGTTCCCGCCCGGCTTGCCGCCGCGCGGGTGGTTCATTCATCGTGGAGTCATCATGTTTTCTTCTTTTTGCAGGAGCCTTGCCGCGGCAGGCGTCCTGGCCTGGGCACCGGCCTTCGCAGCCGATGCTCTGACCTTGGCCGCCGCCCAACGCGCCGCGCAGGCGCACTCGGCGCAGATGCACGCGCGTGCCGCCGCCGCTGCCGCCGCGCGCGAGATGGCCGTCGCCGCCGGCCAGCGTCCCGACCCCGTGCTGCGCGCGGGCGTCGATAACCTTCCGCTCAGCGGACCCGAAAAATACAGCCTCGGCGCCGACAATATGACCATGCGGCGCATCGGTGTATCGCAGGAGCTGACCCGTGCCGGCAAGCTGGCGCTGCGCAGCGAGCGCTACCTGCACGAGGCCGAGCGCAGCGACGCCGAAGGCGACGTCGCGCGCAGCGAGGTCGCGCGCGCCACCGCGTCCGCCTGGTTCGAGCTGGGCTACGCGCAGGCCGCCGCCAGATTGGTGGAAAGCGCCATCGAGGCCGCGGGCCGCGAGCGGGTGGCCACCGAAGCGGCCTATCGCGCGGGCCGCGCCGCCCACGCCGAGGTGATTTCGGCGCGCGAGCAGATCGCATTGCTGGAGGACCGGCGCAGCGCCGCGGCCCAGCGCGTGCGCAGTGCGGCACTGGAGCTGGAACGCTGGACTGGCGAGGCTCCCCCGGCGGCACTCTCCGCCGCGCCTGATACGTCGGTACCGCCGCTCGATCCGGCCACGCTGGAGCGCGACGCGGCCAGTCATCCCGAGATCGCCGTGCTGGACCGCCAGATCGCCATCGTGGAAACCGACGCCCGCCTGGCCGAAGCCGAGCGCCGCCCGGACTGGAGCGCCGAAGTCGCCTTCCAGCAGCGCGGACCGGGCTACCCGAACATGATTTCATTCGGCGTGTCGGTGCCGCTCCAGTGGGACCGTCCCATGCGCCAGGACCGCATGCTGGCGGCGCGGCGCGCCATGGCCAGCCACGCCCAGGACGAACGCGACGAAAGCCTGCGCGCCTACGTCGCCGACAAGCGCCGCATGCTGGAAGAGTGGCGCACCGGCCGCGAACGCATCGGCCGCCACGCGAGCGTCCTGATTCCGCTCGCCGCCGAACGCAGCGCGGCCCTGCTGGCGGCCTACGGCGGCGGCAAGGGCAGCCTCGCGGAGCTGCTGGCGGCGCGGCGGCAGGAACTCGAAGTGCGCCTGCAGGCGCTGCAACTGGAAGCGGACACGGATCGCCTGTGGGCGCAGCTGCGCTTCCTCACCCCGGCCGCCATCGCGGCCAGCATCAAGGAGACCCCATGAATACCCGGAAGATCGCGCTTGCCGCTTTGATGGCCGTCCTCGCCGCCGGACTGGCCGGGGGAGGCTACTGGCTCGGCGCTTCCGGCGCCAAACAGAAATCGGCGGCGCCGGCCGCCGCCACGAAGGGCGAGCGCCGCGTGCTGTACTGGGTCGATCCGATGGTGCCGGGCCCGCGCTTCGACAAAGCCGGCAAATCGCCGTTCATGGACATGCCGCTGCAGCCGGTGTACGCCGACGAAGGCGAAGGCGGAAACGGCGTCGCCATCGATCCGCGCGTGCAGCAGAACCTCGGCATCCGCACTGCGGAGGTGACGCAGGAACACCTGATCGGCACGGTGCAGGCGGTCGGCAACGTCGCCTGGAACGAGCGCGACACGGCGCTGCTGCAGGCGCGCAGCGCCGGATTCGTCGAGCGCGTACATGTGCGCGCCGCCTTCGATCCCGTACGGCGCGGCCAGCCGCTGGTGGACCTGTACGTGCCCGACTGGGTCGCGGCGCAGGAGGACTACCTGGCCGTGCGCCGCATGCACCCCGATGGAGCCGATCCGCTGGTGAGCGCCGCACTCCAGCGCATGCGCCTGGCCGGGATGACGGAGGAGCAGATGCGCGCGGTCGCCGCCAGCGGCCGCGTGCAGGCGCGCATGACCGTCGTGGCGCCACAAGCGGGCGTCGTGGTGGAAGTCGCGGCCCGCGACGGCATGACGGTGGCGCCGGGTACGCCGCTGTTCCGCCTGGCCGGCCTGGATCGCGTGTGGGTCGAGGCGGAGGTGCCGGAGCAGGCCAGCGACGCCGTTGCGCCGGGCGCGCACGCGAGCGTGAGCGCGCCCGCGCTGGGCGCCGTCAAGCTGGAAGGGACGGTCGCCGCGCTGCTGCCGTCCGTGGACGCCGCCACGCGCACGCGCAAGGCCCGCATCGAGCTGCCCAATCCTGGCCACAAGCTCGCACCGGGCATGTTCGTCCAGGTCGGCATCGAGCGCGGCGACATGCGCAACGCGCTCACCGTGCCGTCCGAGGCGGTGATCCAGACCGGCAGCCGCGCCGTGGTCTTCGTCGCGGGCGCGGGCGGACGCTTCGAGCCGGTGAACGTGGTGCCGGGCGCGGAGGCGAACGGGCGCACCGAGATCCGCGGCGGCCTCGCTGCCGGGCAGCGCGTGGTGGTGTCCGGCCAGTTCCTGGTCGATTCCGAAGCCAGCCTGAAAGGCGTGGCAGCGCGCATGCAGGGCCGCGCCGGCCCGGCGGACGTGCTGCTACACCACGGCACCGGACGCATCGAAGCCGTCGGCAAGGACACGGTGACGATTTCCCACGGCCCGATCGACACGCTGAAGTGGGGCGCGATGACCATGGACTTCCAGCTGCCGCCGGGCGGGCTCCCGGCGGGAATCGGTGTCGGCGACACGGTGCATTTCACCATTGGCGAGGCCAAGGGCGGCTTCCGCATCGAACAGATGAGCGCCGCCGGCGCGCACGGAGGGCACCAATGATCGCGCGTCTGATCCGCTGGTCGATCGCGAACCGCGTCCTGGTGCTGCTGGCCACCGTCGGCCTGTGCGGCTGGGGCCTGTGGGGCATGAGCCGCACCACGCTCGACGCGATTCCCGACCTGTCCGACACCCAGGTCATCATCCGCGCCACTTATCCGGGGCAGGCGCCGCAGATCGTGGAGAACCAGGTGACCTATCCGCTCACCACCACCATGCTGTCGGTGCCGGGCGCGAAGACGGTGCGCGGCTACTCCTTCTTCGGCGACTCGTTCGTGTACGTGCTGTTCGAGGACGGCACCGATCCGTACTGGGCGCGCTCGCGCGTGCTGGAATACCTGAACCAGGTCCAAGCGCGCCTGCCGGCCCAGGCGCGGCCGGCGCTGGGGCCGGACGCCACGGGCGTCGGCTGGGTCTACGAGTACGCGCTGGTCGACCGCAAGGGCAAGCTCGATCTGTCCGAACTGCGCACCTTGCAGGACTGGTTCCTGAAGTACGAACTCAAGACCGTCCCCAACGTGTCGGAAGTGGCCAGCATCGGCGGCATGGTGCGCCAATACCAGATCCAGCTCGACCCCGACCGTATGCGCGCCTACGGCATCACCCACGGGCGCGTGATCGAGGCGGTGCAGAAAGCCAACCAGGAAAGCGGCGGCTCGGTGCTGGAGCTGGGCGAGGCCGAATACATGGTGCGCGCCAGCGGCTACCTGCGCAGCCTGGACGAGTTCCGCCAGATTCCCGTGTATGCCAGCCAGTCCGGCGTGCCGGTGCGCCTCGGCGACGTGGCCCGCATCCAGCTCGGCCCCGAGCTGCGGCGCGGCGTGGCGGAGCTGAACGGGGAGGGCGAGGTCGCGGGGGGCGTGATCGTCATGCGCAGCGGCGCCAACGCGCTGGCCACCATCGACGCCGTCAAGCGCAAGCTGGAGCAGATGAAGGCGAGCCTGCCGCCGGGCGTGGAGATCGTCCCGACCTATGACCGTTCGAACCTGATCCGCAGCGCGATCTCCAATCTGGAGCACAAGCTGCTGGAGGAATTCGTCGTCGTGGCCGTCGTGTGCGCGCTGTTCCTGTTTCACATCCGGTCCGCGCTGGTGGCGATCGTGTCGCTGCCGCTGGGCGTGCTCGCGTCCTACCTCGTCATGTATTACCAGGGCGTGAACGCGAACATCATGTCCCTGGGCGGCATCGCGATCGCCGTGGGGGCGATGGTCGATGCGGCCGTGGTGATGGTGGAAAACGCGCACAAGCACATCGAAGCCTGGCACGCCGCCAACCCGGAGCGCAAGCTGGAAGGCGCGGAGCACTGGCGCGTGATCGGCGACGCGGCGGCGGAAGTCGGCCCGGCGCTGTTCTTCTCGCTCCTGATCATCGTCCTGTCCTTCATCCCCGTGTTCACCCTGCAGGCGCAGGAAGGGCGGCTGTTCGCGCCGCTCGCCTTCACCAAGACGTACGCGATGGCGGCCGCCGCCGGATTGGCCGTGACCTTGATCCCGGTCCTCATGGGCTATCTGATTCGCGGCAAGCTGCCGGCGGAGCAGGCCAATCCCATCAACCGCTTCCTGATCGCCGTATACCGGCCGCTGCTCGATGCCGTGCTGCGCCGGCCGGCCGTGACTCTGGCGATCGCCGCCTTGTTCGCCATCCTCAGCCTGTGGCCGGCGCAGCGCCTGGGCGGCGAATTCATGCCGCCGCTGGACGAGGGCGACCTGCTGTACATGCCGTCCGCGCTGCCGGGCATCGGCATCGGCAAGGCGTCCGAACTGCTGCAGCAGTCGGACCGCCTGATCCGCACCGTGCCGGAAGTGGCGACCGTGTTCGGCAAGGCCGGGCGGGCCGAGACGGCGACCGATCCGGCGCCGCTGGAGATGTTCGAGACGGTGGTGCAGTTCAAGCCACGCTCGCAATGGCGGGCGGGGATGACCCCGGCCAGGCTGATCGAGGAACTGGACCGCGTGGTCAAGGTGCCGGGGCTGTCCAACGTCTGGGTGCCGCCGATCCGCAACCGGCTGGACATGCTCTCGACCGGCATCAAGAGTCCGGTCGGGATCAAGGTGTCCGGCGTGGACCTGGCTGAAATCAACCGCCTCACCGGCGTGATCGAAGCGGCCGTGAAGCAGGTGCCGGGCGTGTCCTCGGCGCTGGCGGAACGCCTCAACGGCGGGCGCTATATCGACGTGCAGATCGACCGCGCGGCGGCGGCGCGCTACGGCATGAACATCGCGGACGTGCAAAGCGTGGTGTCGGCGGCCGTCGGCGGCGACAACATCGGCGAGACGGTGGAGGGCCTGCAGCGCTTCCCGATCAACGTGCGCTACCCGCGCGACGTGCGCGATTCGGTCGAGAAGCTGCGCCAGCTGCCGATCCTGACCGAGCGCGGCGCACAGATCGTGCTGGACGACGTGGCCCAGGTGCGCATCGTGGACGGCCCGCCCATGCTCAAGAGCGAGAACGCGCGCCTGTCCGGCTGGGTCTATGTGGACATCCGCGGGCGCGACCTCGGCTCGGTGGTGGCGGACATGCAGCGCGCCGTCGGCAAGGCCGTGGCGCTCCCGCCGGGGTATGCGCTGGCCTGGTCCGGCCAGTTCGAATACCTGGAACGGGCGCAGGCGCGGCTCAAGGTGGTGGTGCCGGCCACGCTCCTGATCATCTTCGTTCTGCTGTACCTGACCTTCCGCCGCGTGGACGAGGCGTTGCTGATCCTGGGCACGCTGCCGTTCGCGCTGGCCGGGGGCGTGTGGCTGATGTGGGCTCTCGGCTACCACCTGTCGGTGGCGAGCGGGGTCGGATTCATCGCGCTGGCGGGCGTGGCCGCCGAATTCGGCGTCATCATGCTGCTCTACCTGAAGCACGCGTGGGAGGGCGGCGCGCATGGCGGGGAGCGTCCGGCCGCGCTGCGCGAGGCGATCCGCGCCGGAGCGGTGCTGCGGGTGCGCCCCAAGGCGATGACGGTGGCCGTCATCATCGCCGGCCTGGTGCCCGTGATGCTGGGCGGCGGGACGGGATCGGAAGTCATGCAGCGCATCGCCGCGCCCATGGTTGGCGGCATGTTGACGGCGCCGCTGCTGTCGATGTACGTGATTCCGGCCGCCTACTACCTGCTGCGTCTCAGGCGCTGACGCAGCGGGCGCGGTACTGCATCGGGGTCATGCCGGTATGGGCCTTGAACTGGCGCGAGAAGGCGCTGTGGTCGGTGTAGCCGCATTCGTAGGCGATGTCCGCGATGCCGGCGTTGGGCTGGGATTCGATCATCTGCATCGCCGCCGAGAGCCGCGCCTGCAGCAGCAGCTGGCGCGGCGAATGGTGGAACACCTTCTGGAACAGGCGCTCCATGCGCGAGATGGACAGGCCGGCGCTGTCGGCCAGGGCCTGCATGCTGACGTTGTCGGCATGGTGCTCGCGGATATGCTGGGCGATGCCCGCGATCTTGCGGTAGACCGGGTGCAGTTCGTCCGGCAGGCCGAGGTCCTGGGAGGTGCCCATCAAGCCGACCACCTTGCCCATGCGGTCGCGCAGCGGGGCCTTGTTGGTCAGGCACCAGCCACGGCTGCGGGTGGGGTACATATGCAGTTCGAGGTGCTTCTGGATCGGGGTGCCGCTGTCGATCACCTGGCGGTCCTGGGCCATGTAGGCCTCGGCCAGGGCGCGCGGGAACACGTCCAGCGCGCGCTTGCCGAGCAGGTCGGACTTGTGCCGCAGTCCGCAACGGCGCACCATGGTGTGGTTGATGCTGAGATAGCGGCCCTCCCGGTCCTTGACGAAGAAGGCGACGTCGTTGAGCGCGTCGAACAGCGTCTCCATGGAGGCGATGTCGATGCTGTCAAGGTGGCTGGTTTCGGCTGGCATGGCTGGACTCCTTCCACCGGTATCCTAGCAAAGCGCCGGACGGAAGTCTGCTGGACTGGCGCAACGGATGTGCCGAAATCGGCACAATCGGCATTGTGCCGAATTGCGCGCGGCATGCGCCAGCGGAGTGCAAGACCGGCAGGGCGCGGCGGCGTATTCTGACGCTTCCCA
Organism: Telluria sp.; assembly: GCA_035655255.1. Taxonomy (GTDB): domain Bacteria; phylum Pseudomonadota; class Gammaproteobacteria; order Burkholderiales; family Burkholderiaceae_D; genus Telluria. Next base: position 7,009 of record DASRUW010000184.1, read on the forward strand.
TGAAACCAATCTTATCGAGGTGCAGCGATGTGGCAAGGCGTGATTCCGGCAGTGACAACCAAGTTCAAGCAGGACGGTTCGCTCGATTTCGGCGAGATGGCGCGTTGCTACGCGCTCCAGATGGAGGCGGGCGTCGATGGCCTGATCGCCTGCGGCTCGCTGGGCGAAGGGCCGATGCTGTCCCACGCGGAGCGTCTGGACGTGCTGCGCGCCTGTAAGGACGCGGCCGGGACCAAGCCGGCCCTGCTGACGGTGGCGGAGGCCGGCACCCGCGAAGCCTGCGCCCTGGCCGAGAAGGCCGCGCGCGCCGGCGCCGACGGGCTGATGGTGGTGCCCAGCACCATCTACCACTCCAACCACAAGGAGACGGTCGCCACGCTGCGTGCTGTCGCCGCGGCGGCCGATCTGCCGATCATGATCTATTCCAACCGCGTCGCCTACCGCGTGGACGTGACGGTCGAGATGATGGAGGAACTGGCCGACGATGCCCGCTTCGTGGCAATCAAGGAGTCCTCGGACGACATCCGCCGCAGCACGGAGATCATCAACCGCCTGGGCGACCGCTACGACCTGTTCACCGGCGTGGACAATCTCGCCTTCGAGGCGCTGGCGGTGGGCGCGATCGGCTGGGTGGCCGGCCTGGTGCTGGCCTTCCCCAGGGAGACGGTGGCGATCTATCGGCTGATGCGCGCCGGCCGCCAGGCCGAGGCGCTGGCGATCTACCGCTGGTTCCGGCCGCTGCTGGACCTGGACGTTTCGACCTACCTGGTCCAGAACATCAAGCTGGCCGAGGCCATCGCCATCGGCTCCAACGAGCGGGTGCGCGCGCCGCGCCAGCCGCTGGAAGGCGCCCAGCGCGAAAAGGCCGAGCGCGTCATCCGCGCGGCCATCGCCAACCGTCCGGAACTGCCCGAGCTGGCCTGATGCCCGCTTGCGACGTCCTCGTCATCGGCGCCGGCATCGTCGGCGCGGCCTGCGCCGCGGCGCTGCTCGATGAAGGCATGTCGGTCATCGTCGTCGACGCCGGCCAGCCGGGCGGCGGCGTGACGGCGGCCGGCATGGGCCACCTGGTGGCGCTGGACGAGAATCCGGCGGAGCTGGACCTGTGCCTGCTGTCCCTGGAACGCTGGAACCGCTTCATGAACGAGCATCCGGCCGTGGGCGAGCCGCACCGCTGCGGCACGCTATGGGTGGCGGAGGACGCGGAGCAGCTCGCGCATGCCGAGGCCCGCGCGGAGCGCCTGTGCGCGCGCGGCTGGAGCGCGGAGCTGGTGCGCGGGGCCGAACTGGCGCGCGTCGAACCGATGCTGCGTGCCGGCCTGGCCGGGGCGCTGCGGGTGGGCGGCGACGGCGTCATTTATCCTCCCGCCGTGGCGTACCACCTGATCGAAGAGGCGCGCCAGCGCGGCGCCTCAGTGCTGACCGGACGCCGGGTCAGCGCACTCGGGCCGCATTCGGTGCTGCTGGAAGACGGTGCGCGGCTGGCAGCCGCTCACGTCGTCGTCGCGGCCGGCGTGGAGGTGGCCAGGCTGCTGCCGGACGTTCCCGTCTTCCCGCGCAAGGGCCATCTCGCCATCACGGACCGCTACGCCGGCGCGCTGCGGCATCAGGTCGTGAGCATGGCCTATGGCCAGCCCGAAGGCGGGGCCGATCGGCTGGCGGTGGCGGCCAACATCCAGCCGCGCCCGACCGGCCAGTTGCTGGTCGGCTCCTGCCGCCAGGACGGCCAGGACGATACCAGCGTGGATCTGGCCGTGACGGGCGCCGTGCTGCGCGCGGCCATCGGCCTGTTGCCGGCGCTGGCGGGCATGCGGATCGTGCGCACCTGGGCGGGCTTGCGGCCCGCGACGCCGGACGGCTTGCCGCTGATCGGCGCGTACCCCGGCCAGCCCGACGTCTGGCTCGCCGTGGGCCACGAGGGACTGGGTGTGACGACGGCGTTCGGCACCGCGCAGCTGGTCGCGGCGCAAATCGCGGGCCGCGCCTGCCCGATCGACGCGGCGCCGTTCGCGCCGGCGCGGCTGATGAAACAAGGGAGGGCGGATGCCGCCTGATTGTCATATCGAAGTGGATGGCGTGCCGCTGACGGTACCCGCCGGCTGCACCGTCGCGGCGGCCCTCGCGATCGCGGGCACGCTGTGCACGCGCGTGTCGGTGCGGGGCGAACCGCGCTTCGCACTGTGCGGCATGGGGCAATGCCAGGAGTGCCGCGTCAGCATCGACGGCGCGGCCCACCAGCTGGCGTGCCAGGTGCGCGTGCGCGACGGGATGTGGATCGTGAGCGGGGAGGGCGCGCGATGACGATCGTGATCGTGGGCGCGGGGCCGGCTGGGCTGGCCGCGGCCGATGCGGCCAGCGCCGCGGGACAGGACGTGGTGGTGCTGGACGAGAATCCGGCGCCCGGCGGGCAGATCTGGCGCGGCGGCAGCCCGGCGGCCGCAGCCTACGCGCGCCGCCTGGCGCCGCGCGCGCATTGCCGAACCGAGCATGGCGTGCGTGTCGTCGCGCTGGCGGGGCCGAACCGCCTGCTGCTGGAAACGGCGTCCGGCCCGCGCATCCAGCCGTGGACGAAACTGATCCTGTGCGGCGGCGCCCGCGAGCTGCTGCTGCCGTTCTGCGGCTGGACGCTGCCGGGCGTGACCGGCGCGGGCGGCCTGCAGGCGCTGGCCAAGGGCGGACTGCCGCTGCGAGGCAAGCGCGTGGTGGTCGCGGGTAGCGGCCCGCTGTTATTGGCCAGCGCGGCGACGGCGCGCGCGGCCGGCGCCGACGTGGTGGCGGTGGCAGAGGCGCGCGGCAGCGCCGACCTGCTGCGTTTCGGCGCGACCCTGGCCCTGCGTTACCCGGCCAAGCTGGCGCAGGCGGCGGGCCTCATGCTGCGCTTGCGCGGCGTGCCCTACCTGCGCGGCGCCAACGTGGTCGAAGCGTTGGGCGAACGCGCGCTGCGCGCCGTGGTGCTGGAACACAAAGGCCGGCGCCGCGAACTGGCGTGCGACTACCTTGCCGCCGGCTTCGGCCTGGTGCCGAACGTGGAACTGGGCACGCTCCTTGGCTGCGCCAGCGCGAACCCCGGCGGAACCGGCATGACGGCGCTCGTGGTCGATCGTGAACAGCGCACCAGCGTGCCCGGCGTGTGGGCCGCGGGCGAATGCACCGGCATCGGCGGCGTGGACAAGTCGCTGGCCGAAGGCGAGATCGCCGGCCGCGCCGCCGCGGGCCTGCCAATTCCGCCCGACGCACTGAAAAGGTGCGGGCAAGCTTGCTCTTTTGGTAAACTGCTGGCGCGCAGCTTTGCACTGCTGCCCGCCCTGCGCGCGCTGTGCCGCCCCTCGACGCTGGTCTGCCGCTGCGAGGACGTGAGCGCCGCGCGCCTGGCCGCCTTTCCGGACTGGCGCAGCGCCAAGCTGCAGACGCGCGCCGGCATGGGGCCGTGCCAGGGACGCGTGTGCGGCAGCGCTTGCGAATTCCTGTACGGATGGGAGGCGCCGCCGGCGCACCCGCCGATTTTTCCCACTACCGCCGCGACGCTCGCCAGCGTCGCCGCACCCGCAACCAACGGAGACGCAACATGAAACAGCTCTACATCGATGGCCAATGGCGCGACGGCGCCGCCGTGAGCACCACGCGCAGCCCGTCCGACCGCAGCGAAGTGGTCGGCGAATACGCCAGCGCGGGCAAGGAGCACGCGGACCAGGCCATCGCGGCCGCCGCGGCCGCCGCGCCCAAGTGGGCCCTGGGCGGCGTGCAGCAGCGCGCCGACGCGCTGGACATGATCGGCAACGAGATCATCGCGCGCAAGACGGAGCTGGGCACGCTGCTGTCGCGCGAAGAGGGCAAGACGCTGCCGGAAGGGATCGCGGAAGCGGGCCGCGCCGGCGCCATCTTCAAGTTCTTCGCCCAGGAAGCGCTGCGCGTGCGCGGCGACAAGCTGGCCTCCGTGCGCCCCAACGTGGACGTGGACGTCACGCGCGAGCCGGTCGGCGTGGTCGGCATCATCGCGCCGTGGAACTTCCCGATCGCGATCCCGGCGTGGAAGATCGCGCCGGCCCTGGCCTACGGTAACGCGGTGGTGTTCAAGCCGGCCGACCTGGTGCCGGGCTGCGGCTGGGCCCTGGCCGAGATCATCAGCCGCGCCGGCCTGCCGGCGGGCGTGTTCAACCTGGCCATGGGTTCCGGCCGCGTGGTGGGCGAGGCGATGATCAACGACGCGCGCGTCAACGCGATCAGCTTCACCGGTTCGACCGCTACCGGCGAGCGCGTGCTGCTGGCCTGCGCCAAGCGCCGCGCCAAGGTGCAGCTCGAAATGGGCGGCAAAAATCCGCTCGTGGTGCTGGCCGACGCCGATCTCGACGTGGCCGTGAACGCCGCCATCCAGGGCTCGTTCTTCTCGACCGGCCAGCGCTGCACGGCGTCTTCGCGCCTGATCGTGGAAGAGAAGATCTACGGGGCCTTCGTCGACGCGATGGCGAAAAAGCTGGGCGAACTGAAGGTCGGCCACGCGCTGGAGCAGGGCATCGACATCGGCCCCGTGGTGGACAGCTCGCAGCTGGAACAGGACCTGTCGTACATCGAGATCGCGAAGGCGGAAGGCGCGCGCCTCGTGTGCGGCGGCGAACGCCTGCAGCGCGCTACGGATGGCTACTTCCTCAGCCCCGCGCTGTTCGCGGACTGCGCGCCGCAGATGCGCCACGCGCGCGAAGAGATCTTCGGCCCGGTCGCGTCGGTGATTCCGGCGCGCGACTACGAGCACGCGCTGGCCCTGGCAAATGATACGGATTTTGGCCTGACGGCCGGAATCTGTACCACATCCCTGAAGCACGCGACCCACTTCAAGCGCAACGCCAAGGCCGGCATGGTGATGGTCAACCTGCCGACGGCGGGCGTGGACTACCACGTGCCGTTCGGCGGCACCAAGGGGTCGAGCTATGGCGCGCGCGAGCAGGGCAGCGCCGCGGTCGAATTCTTCACGACGGTGAAGACGGCCTACACCAGCGCCTGATCGTCCGCGCCGCCGCTCAGTCCTCGGTCAGGTCGTCGCGCCGCCCGACGTGGTGGCGCTGTTCCTGCTCGGTGCCCAAGTCCTGGCGCTGCAGGTTCGAACTGTTGGACAGGCCGGTCTCGTCGTTCATGTCGGTTTGGGCCGACTGGCGCGAACCGGCCGGGCTGCGCGGCAGACCGCCGGTCGAGTCGTTCGAATAACGCTGGGTGCCGACGTCGTCGAAGCCCTGGTTGCCCGTCTGCGAGCCCTGGCGGCTGGTGCTGTCCACGTTCTGGCTGTCGGTCGAGCCGCTCAACTGGCGCGCTCCCGGCGCCTTCTGCCGGCTGGCGCCGCCGGCGCTGCCCGCCTGGCTCGACCCCAGCCCCCACTCCGCGTCGCCGGTATGGCGCGAACCGGGGCCGCCAAGGTTCGCCCCGGCGCCGCCCGCCTGCTGCGAGCCGGCGCCGCTGCCTTGGGCCGACTGCCCCCCCTGGCCGCCGTCCGACAACCCGCCGCCGCCGCCGGCCTTTGCCGGCCGCTCGTTGCTGCCCGTGGTGCCCGAGCCCTTCGTGCTCGACTGCTGGCTGTAATTCTCGGTCGTGCCACCGCGCGCGGACGAGACGGTTTTCTCGTTGGCGCCGTTGCTGGTCTGGTTGTTCCCCTGGCTGCGTTGGTTCGAATTCATGATGCGTCCTCCTTGTCTTGAATGGGCATCATGCGCCCCGTGCGGCGGGGGCAGTATCGGCCTGCATAGCGCCGCCATGTAGGATTGCACCGATACTCCGGCGGCGCGTGCGCCTGTCTGGCGCGGTGGGTAAACACGCGTCTAAGTCATTGATTTCAGGAATTAAAATCCCTCCTCCAGTCCTACAAACGAGACGCTAGTAGTCCTATACCTGTGCTCCCCCAGCCTCCCTAAGATGGTGGTTCCCGAGCGCCGAGCACCTCAGCCTGGCGTTTCGGATAACATGACTTAGGAGAATCAACCATGGCAAATCAAAGCAACCAGGGCGGTAACCAAGGCAGCAAGCAGAGCGGTAGCCAAGGCAGCCAAGGCGGCACCAGCAATCGCGGGTTCGCTTCGATGGATCCGGATCGTCAACGGGAAATTGCTTCCGAAGGCGGCAAGGCTGCTCATGAAAAAGGTACTGCTCATGAGTTCACTTCCGAAGAAGCACGCAAGGCCGGCTCGATGAGCCACGGCGGCCACAGCCAGCAAAGCGGTAAAGGCGGCAGCACCGGTTCGTCCGGCGGCGGCAGCAAAGGCGGCTCGTCGGGTAACCGCTGACCAACCCGACTTACCCCTCCACGTTGATGGAGCGGGGTAGCAACATGGGGAGCCAGGCTCCCCTTTGTTTTGGTCTTTCCGGTGAACGAATCGGGTAAAATCCTGAGGTTTTTTCACTCGAAGGACCTCAACGTGGTCAAGCAAGCCGTTTTCCGTCAAGTCAAGAGCCTGAAGGTCGCCTGTGATGCGGTCGGCAATCTGCTGCTCGTCAAATTCGCCCATCATGGCGGCACCTATTCGACCGCCTTCTTTCCCGCGTCGGTCGTGTTCTGGATGCTCGAGCATCTGCCGGTGAACCAGGACCCCAACCTGGCGCCGCCGCCGCCGCCGCCCGAGTTTACCCAGGTCGACTGGGATGACCGCTTCACGCCGCGCGTGTTGGCGGTGAACTGCCGCCAGCTGCCCGATGCGATCCGCATGACCATGGATCTGGAGAACGCTCCGGCGCAGACCGTGCTGCTCGACCGTTCCAACGTGGAGCTGCTGCGCCGTTACTTCGGCGCCTACAGCAAGGACTTGTTCAACGTCGACGCCGCCTGAACCATGACCATCAAGATCAGCCAATTCTTCGATTCCGGCGCCGTCGAGGTGATCAAGGCCGACGCGGCCAGCCAGATCGACCTGAACCTGCGCAACGATTCGCACGCCGACATCCGCCAGTGGTTCCATTTCCGCCTGCAGGGCGCGCGCGGCCAGGCCTGCACGATCCGCTTCCTGAACGCCGGCACGGCCACCTATGCCAAAGGCTATGAAGGTTACGCGGCGCGCGCCAGCTACGACATGGAGAATTGGTTCTGCGTGCCGACCCGCTTCGACGGCGAGGTGCTGACGATCGAATTCACGCCCGAACTCGACAGCGTCTACTTCGCCTACTTCGAGCCGTATTCGTGGGAGCGTCACCTGCGCCTGCTGGGCGAAGTGGCCGAGAATCCGCTGGCGCGCGTGCACGACATCGGCACCACGGTCGACGGCCGCGACATGAATCTGGTGGTGGTGGGCGACCCCAAGGCCGAGAAGAAGATCTGGGTCATCGCACGCCAGCACCCGGGCGAGACGATGGCCGAATGGTTCGTCGAAGGCATGCTCGACGCGCTGCTGGACCAGTCCAATCCCGTGGCCCGCAAGCTGCTGGAACGGGCCGTGTTCTACGTGGTCCCCAACATGAACCCGGACGGCGCGGCGCGCGGCAACCTGCGCACCAACGCCGCCGGCGCGAACCTGAACCGCGAGTGGATGACGCCGACCAGGGAGCGTAGCCCCGAAGTCCTGTGCGTGAAAGAGAAAATCCACGAGACGGGCGTCGACATGTTCTTCGACATCCACGGCGACGAGGCACTGCCTTACAACTTCGTGGCCGGGAACGAAATGCTGGAGGACTTCACGCCGGAGCGCATGGCGCGCCAGAACGCCTTCGTGCAGCAGTACATGGCGGCCAGCCCGGACTTCCAGAACGTGTACGGCTACGCGGCCAGCAAGTACAACGACGAGCTGCTGACGCTGGCCTCGAAGTACATCGGCCATACCTTCAAGTGCCTGTCGCTGACGCTGGAGATGCCGTTCAAGGACAACGCCAACCTGCCCGACCCGTACACGGGCTGGAACGGTGCGCGTTCGGCGGAGCTGGGCAAGGCGATCCTGCAGCCGATCCTCAACTCGCTCGGCTAAGGCGTGGGCGTCGAGATCGAGCGCAAATTCCTGCTGGCCGGCGACGGCTGGCGCGCGCTCGGCCGGCCCGTCCTGCTGCGCCAGGGTTACCTGAGCGCTGACCCGGAACGGGTGGTGCGCGTGCGCATCGAAGGCGAGCGCGCCACCCTCACCATCAAGGGCAAGACCAGCGGGGCCACGCGCGGCGAGTGGGAGTACGAGATTCCCGTGGCCGACGCCGGCGAGCTGCTGGACCGCTTGTGCCAGCGGCCCTTGATCGAAAAGTACCGCAGCCGCGTCACGTTTGCGGGCAAGGTCTGGGAAATCGACGAGTTCCTGGGCGAGAACGCGGGCCTGCTGCTGGCGGAAATCGAATTGTCGTCCGAAGGCGAGGCCTTCGAGAAACCCGACTGGATCGGCGCCGAAGTGTCGGACGACGCGCGCTATTTCAACGCCAACCTGATCCGGCACCCTTATTCGCGCTGGTGATGGAACCGACCCTCTCCGAACTCACTGCCATCCTGCGCCAGTTCCGCGACGAGCGCGATTGGGCGCAGTTCCACACGCCGCGCAACCTGGCCACGGCGCTGTCGGTCGAAGCGGCGGAGCTGCTGGAGCCCTTCCAGTGGCTCGCCGGCGAGGCCGAGCTGACGCCGGAAGCGCGGCAGGCGGTGACGGCGGAGATGGCCGATGTGCTGTCCTACCTCCTGCTGCTGGCCGACCGCATGCAAGTCGACCTGGCCGATGCCTTGCAGGCCAAGGTCCGCACTAACGCCGAAAAATACCCGGCCGATCAGGTCCGCGGCAGTTCCCGCAAGTACGATCAGTACTGAGTCTCCGGCCCCGGCACGCTCAGTGGAAGTGCTCGGTTCCGACCGGGGCGTCTTCCGGCATTTCGGCGTGCACCAGTTCTCCGACCGGGTCGGCGAACAGCGGGGCGCCGCAATCGTCGCAGAACTCGGACACGAAACGTTCGGCGTGACGCTTGATGTGGGTGATGCCCGATTCGTTCAGGCAGGCCACGATGTCGTCCAGCGGCGTGCGCGCGACGCGCTCGGTCACGTTCATGAGCCCTTCCACCGGAGTGCCGTCCTCGTCCTCCTGTCCATACAGCGGCCAGACGATGCCGTACACGACGTCATTGCTCTGGCGGAGCGTGAAGGCGACGCGGTATTCGTCCACCTGGGCGTCGCTCGACTCTTCGCCGAAGGCGGCGATCACGGCGCGCAGCTCGGACGCTTCGCAGCCGAGGGAATTGGTCAGGTAGTGCACGGCGGCGCGGATCGACACCGGCCGAATCAGCTTGTCCGCCTCGCGGCAGGCGATGTAGTAGGCCTCCGGCAGCAGCAACTCGATGCCGCAGCCGGGCATCAGGCGCGTCACGTTCGGGGTGGCCTGGTTCTGCCACTGTTCGAGGGCGCCCGCGCGCTCGGCCACGAAGGTGGTCTGGAACTGCGCCTCCTGCCAGCGGAAGAAGGGCGCGCCTTCCGGCACCACGACGGCGGCCAGCAGGTAGCGCGTATCGGCCAGGAAGGGCGCCGTTTCGGGCGCTTTTACCTGCAGCTTGACCGGCAGGTTCTTGTACGCTGCCTGCGCCAGCTTGTGCGTCAGCGAGTAGGTCTCGCCGAAGGAGCGCGGCAGCTGGTCGATCGAAAACAGCATCGGGGCCATGGCCGTCTTGGCGCCTTCGGCCAGCAGGTGAGCGCTGAAATGAGCCGACAGCGTGGCCAGCAGGTCGCCCGGGATGGCGCCCGAGGCGATCGAGAAGCGGGTCCAGGCCAGGATCGGCGCGGCAACCAGGAGCGCCTGGTAGCGCTTCTCGACGCCGTCTTCCAGTTCCACCAGCCAGGACGATTCGCTGACCGCTTCCACGCTTTCCATGAGGACGTCGTAGGCGTTCAGGTCGTCCTGGAACAGGTTATTGAGGGCGTGATCGATCGATTCCTGGTGGCTCGATTTGAGCAGGCGCTGCAAGGCCTGGTCGAGGTGGGCTTCCAAGGACCGTTCCTCGACGCGGCTTCCTGCCTGCACGACCGCTTGTGCCAGGCATGCCAAACGCTGCGCTTCCGCAGACAGTTTGAGGGATGAATCTTTGGATGGGCGACGCATGTGGTTGTTCTCGTTTCGATAAATACTTTACAACCGTTATTGTACCTCGGACGCTGGATTTGGCTGGCCGGATACCGCGTCCGGGACGCCGAAGCTCAGGCTGGAGAAGATCGTGTCGAAGTCGACCCCGGCCTCGCCGCCCGTCGGCGTGGTCCAGATGACATTCAGGAGCCAGCTGCCGGGCGGCGGCCGCGCGAAGCGGACCTGTCCTGCGCTGTCGGTCGCGCCGGCCGCCGCCGGGTGGGCGTCATGGTCAAGGTCGGTCAGTTTCACCAGCGCGCCGGGCAGCGGATGGCCGTGGAAGAAGACCTGGGCCGCCAGCTCGCGCGCGCTCGCCGGATCGGACAGCGGGCGGAGCAGGACGATTTCAAGGGGGAGATCCAGGCGCATGGTGGTCAGCGCCTGGCTCCCTTCGCCGGGCGCGCCGGCCTGGACCAGGGACTTCGCCACGCGGCGGTAGCGTTCGATGGCGTCCTGTCCCGTGGCGCCGCGCCGCTGCCGTTCCGCCGAGGCAGGCCACAGGCCTTCCTCCTGGACGTAGGCGTTGAAACGTTCGGCGGGAAGATGGCTTTGGGCGTTGGCGTCCGTCTCCAGGACCAACAGGTGCATGCCGGTCTCGGAAGGAGTCAGCCCGACCCCGCTGCGCAGGTCGACGACGTCGCCCGACGGCGTCCAGGCCGCGAACCGCAGGATACGGCGCGACGGGATGGGCGAGCGCTGGCACGCGTCGCCGTGGCCGACCTGCATGCTCAGCGCCGTGCTGGCGCCGACCGAGACGGTGAAGCGGTCCGGATTGACCCAGAAGTCGTGCGCCCCGGCCGCGGGAGGCGTGCACAGGACGGCGGCCAGGAGCAGGCGCGCGATCATCGGTAGGCGTCCCGCACCGGTGCGGCGAGGAAGGGGAAGCGCGTATCCGAATGCTGCTGGTCGTCCGCGCTCACGCCATCCGTGACCGCGTCGTTGGTGCCGCTGGCGAGCAGGGAGCGGTAGACGTTGACCGCGTCGTAGTGCAGGGTGCGGCCGCCGCAGTCGTTGCGATGGCGCGCGCCGCCCGGCAGGGACGCCAGTTCCACCGCGAACAGCTGGGTGCACGTGGTCGCCGCACTGTTGACCCAGAGGCGGTCGTCGGCCAGCAGCCGCGCCAGCGGCGTGTAGCGCTGCGCCGGCGGGGCGGCGGCGTCGATCATCAACTGGTTGCCGCATCGGCCGTCGTAGCCGTCGTAGAGCGCGAGGGACTGGGCGATAACGGGCACGAACTCGCCGGCCGTCGCGGGCGTGGCCGCGTTGTATCTGAGTTTGTAGGCGTCGGCCTCGTCGTCGTCGCCCAGGTGGGCGAGCAGGCCGTTGCCGGTCAGCGGACGGCCCATGCGGTCGATGCGCTCGCCGTGGAGCGTCGTGTCGGCCCACACGGCCAGCAGCGGCCCGCCGCGGTTGACCAGGCCAAGGTCGACCGCCAGCACGATGGAAGCGGGCGTCCAACCGGCGAGGAAGCTGCGGGCGGGCCCGCCATCGGTGTGGCGCCAGCGGTCCAGGATGGCGGTGCTTTGCGCCAAGCTGTAGGCCGGGCAGCCGGCGGCGTCGCGCGGCACGCCCCGCTTCAATTCGGCAGCGGCCAGGTTGAAGGCGTCGCGCGAGCCCTTCACGTTATTGAAGAACGGGTCGTCGCGCAGTCCGGCGAAGAGGGCGCTGCGGCCGTCGCCGCTTGGCAGGCCGGCGGACCGGCTTGGGTCGCCCGAGATGTGTTCGCGCGGGCCGAGGCGGCAGTCGCCCTGCGTCATCGAGGCGAAACGGCAGATGATGTCGGTGCGCGCGGTGGTGTGTCCAAAGCGCCGGCCACTGTCGATGTGGAAGGCGTACTCCGCATCCTTGTGGAAGGCGTGGCCCACGATCGTCATCACCAGGTTGAGCTGGCGGCCGTCCGCGGAGGTCCAGGCGTAGATGTCGCCGATGTCCAGGCGCGGGTCGGCGATGACCCTGGGCGTGTCGAGGTGGTCCGAGGCATGGGTGACGGCTGCGAGTGCGAGCAGGGCTGCCGCGAGGGCGGATCGGGCCAGGCTCATGCAGCCTCTCCCACGGCGGCGCGGGCCGCATCGCCAAGACCGCGCAGCGCCTGAATGTAGGGGCTGGCGCCGTAGCTCAGGCGGGCCACGCCGAGCGCACGCAGGGTCGCGAGCGGCGGCGTGCCGGCGGCCGCCATGAGATTGACCGGCAGCGGCGACGCGCGCACCAGGCGCTCGATCAGCGCCGCGTCGGCAAGGCCGGGCACGAACAGGCAGTCGGCGCCGTGGGTCGCGTACAGCTGGGCGCGTTCGAGCGTGGCCTCGAGCAGGGCGGGCGTATGGTCGGCGGGGGCGGCCTGCAGGAACGCGTCGGTGCGCGCGTTGAGGTAGAAGGGCAGGCCGAACCGCTCGGCGGCGTCGCGCGCGGCCCGCAGGCGGCGCGCCTGGTCGGCCGCGGGGCGCAGGCCGCCGCCCTCGGCACCGTCTTCCAGGTTGCAGCCCACGGCGCCGGCGCGGATCGCCTGCGTCACGGTGTCGGCGACGGCGTCCGGCGTGCTGCCGTAGCCGCGCTCCAGATCGACGGTCACGGGCAGCGCCACGGCGCGCACGATGCGTTCGAGGTTGGCGATGGCCAGTTCGCGCGGCAGCTTTTCGCCGTCCGCAAAGCCGTTGGCGGCCGCGACGGCCCAGCTGGAGGTGGCGATGGCGCGGGCGCCGCCGGCCGCGACGGCCTTGGCGCTGCCGGCGTCCCAGCAGTTGAAGAGGATCAGCGGATCGCCCGGCGCGTGCAGCGCGCGGAAGACGTGGGCATTGAGGATCTGGTCGTGCATGATGGGCTCCTGGGTTGGGAAGCCCGCAGTGTCGCGGTTTGGGCGCATGCACTCAATGACCCCGGAGGTCATGGAAAACCGGAGGCACCATGAAAAACGCCGGCCCGCGGGCCGGCGTTTGCGTGGTGCGGGACGCGGATCAGGCGGCCAGCAGCTGGCGCAGCACGAACGGCAGGATGCCGCCATGCTTGTAGTAGTCCACTTCGATCGGGGTGTCGATGCGCAGCAGGACCTTGGCTTCGGTCTTCTTGCCGTCGGCGCGCTTGATCACCAGGGTGCACAGCTGCTGCGGCTTGACTTCGCCTTCCAGGCCGAGCAGGTCATAGGTCTCGTTGCCGGTGATGTTCAGCGACTGGACCGAGTCCTCGCCGATGAACTGCAGCGGCAGCACGCCCATGCCGATCAGGTTGGAACGGTGGATGCGCTCGAAGGAGCGGGCGATCACGGCCTTCACGCCGAGGAGCTGGGTGCCCTTGGCGGCCCAGTCGCGCGAGGAGCCGGTGCCGTACTCTTCGCCGCCGAACACCATGGTCGGCACGCCGGCGTCCACGTACTTCATGGCCGCGTCGTAGATCGACATCTGTTCGCCGCTCGGCTGGTGGATGGTGATGCCGCCTTCGACCGCGGAACCGTCGGCCTTGGCCGGGATCATCTTGTTCTTGATGCGCACGTTGGCGAAGGTGCCGCGCATCATGATCTCGTGGTTGCCGCGGCGCGAGCCGTAGGAGTTGAAGTCCGCCTTCTGCACGCCGTGGGCCAGCAGCCACTTGCCGGCCGGGCCGTCTTCCTTGATCGAACCGGCCGGGGAGATGTGGTCGGTGGTGATCGAGTCGCCGAACACGCCCAGGGCGCGGGCGCCGGTGATGTTGCCGCCGGCCTTCTTCGGCTGCATCTCGAAGCCTTCGAAGAAGGGCGGCTCGGCGATGTAGGTCGATTCCGGCCAGTTGTAGACCTGGCCTTCGGTCGAGGACACGTGCTCCCACAGCTTGCCCGGGTTGTTCTTCACTTCGGCGTAGTTGCGCTTGAAGGTTTCCGGATCCATCGCCAGCTTCATCAGCTCGCCGATTTCCTTCGAGGTCGGCCAGATGTCGCCCAGGTACACGTCCTTGCCGTTCTTGCCCTTGCCGACCGGCTCGGTCATCAGGTCGTGCATGACGTTACCGGCGATCGCATAGGCCACCACCAGCGGCGGCGAGGCCAGGAAGTTGGCGCGGATGTTCGGGTGGATGCGCGCTTCGAAGTTGCGGTTGCCCGACAGGACGGCGGCGGCCACGATGTCGTTCTGCTGGATGGTCGCGTTCAGCTCCGGGGTCAGGTCGCCGGCATTGCCGATGCAGGTGGTGCAGCCGTAGGCGGTCACGCCGAAGCCCAGCTTTTCCAGGTAGGGCAGCAGGCCGGCCTTTTCCAGGTAGGTGGTGACCACGCGCGAGCCCGGGGCCAGCGAGGTCTTGATGTGCGGCGCCACTTCCAGGCCGGCTTCCACGGCCTTCTTGGCCAGCAGGCCCGCGGCCAGCAGCACCGACGGGTTGGAGGTGTTGGTGCAGGAGGTGATGGCGGCGATCAGGATGTCGCCGTTCTTCACGTTCACCTTGTTGGCGGTGGTGTAGACGTTGGTCAGGTCGTCGGCGGCCTTGTTGAAGCCGTTTTCCGAGGTCGGCTTGGAGAACAGGTCGGCGAAGGTGGACTTGACGCTGCCGATCTCGATGCGGTCCTGCGGACGCTTCGGGCCGGCCAGGGACGGGGTCACGCTGGACAGGTCGAGCGACAGGGTGCGGGTGTAGTCGATCTGGCCGGCGGCCGGGATGCCGAACAGGCCCTGGGCCTTGAAGTAGGATTCGAAGGCGTCGATCTCGTCCTTGGTACGGCCGGTGCCGCGGAAGTAGTCGATGGTCGCTTCGTCGACCGGGAAGAAGCCCATGGTGGCGCCGTATTCCGGAGCCATGTTGGCGATGGTGGCGCGGTCGGTCAGGGACAGCGACTTGGTGCCTTCGCCGAAGAACTCGACGAACTTGCCGACCACCTTTTCCTTGCGCAGCATCTCGGTGATGGTCAGGACCAGGTCGGTCGCGGTGCAGCCTTCGCGCAGGGCGCCGGTCAGGTTCACGCCGATCACGTCCGGGGTCAGGAAGTACACCGGCTGGCCCAGCATGCCGGCTTCCGCCTCGATGCCGCCCACGCCCCAGCCCACCACGCCGATACCGTTGATCATGGTGGTGTGCGAGTCGGTGCCGACCAGGGTGTCCGGGTAGTACACGGATTCGACGGTCTTGTGCACGCCGCGCGCCAGGTACTCCAGGTTGACCTGGTGGACGATGCCGAAGCCCGGGGGCACCACGCCGAAGGTGTCGAAGGCCTGCATGCCCCACTTCATGAACTGGTAGCGCTCGTTATTGCGCGAGAACTCCAACTTCATGTTCAGGTCCAGCGCTTTTTTCTCACGGAAGTGGTCGATGGTGACGGAGTGGTCGACCACCAGGTCCACCGGCACCAGCGGCTCGATGTTCTTCGGGTTCTTGCCCATCTTGGCGGCGACGTTGCGCATCGCGGCCAGGTCGGCCAGCAGCGGCACGCCGGTGAAGTCCTGCAACACCACGCGCGCGACCACGAACGGAATCTCGTCGGTGCGGGCCGCGGTCGGTCCCCAATTGGCGAGCTGGCGCACGTGATCTTCCGTGACCTTCTTGCCATCGCAGTTACGCAGGACGGATTCGAGCACGATCCGGATCGAGACCGGCAGGCGCGAGACGTTCACGCCAAGGCTCTTCTCCAGCGCGGGCAGCGAGTAGAACTTGCCTTTCTTGCCAGCGGCCAGGTTGAATTCCTTGAGCGTGTTGAGTGTGTTGCGGGACATGACCTCTCCTTAGTTAGGAAGCTTGTTTTCTTGGTGATACGGTTATCCCTGGCGCGCCGGCGGCGTCGCCACCGTGGCTTGTTCAGGGGACTTGCATTCGTTGGCGAGCTGGTGCTGGTTCTTCGAATCGAGCAGCATGCCCTTGGCCGGGATGCCGATCCAGACCAGGCCAAAGTACGGGTTCTCGAAGCGGTGCGCGCCGGTGGTGGTCAAGACCTTGGTCAGGCGGTGCAGGCGCTTCTTCCAGCGCAGGGCGATGTGGCTGTCATCGCCGTTGTCGGTGTAGATGGTCAGCTTATTGCCAAGCTCGCATTGGTACTCGATCGCCTTGCTGTTGGCGACGTTCGGCTCGGCCGCGTCCGGATTGTTCGGATCGGCCTTCGGTTCCGTCGACTTGGCGGCCTTGGCGGCGGCGACGGCGGATTTGTGCTTCGGTGCGGCTTGCGCAGGAGCGGCGCAGAGCAGGGCGGCGGCGAGGGCGGCGGCGCAGGCGGCCAGGGATTTGCTGGAGAGAGAGGACATCAGTGTGCTTCCGGTAGAGAGTCTTGGCTGACCAGTGCCGCGGCCGTTTCCGGGAGCGGCAGGCCGGCCAGTTTTGCACGCTGCAAAACGGTCCAATAGTACCGATAGCTCGCACGGTCATGCAAGCGTCCGTGTTGCGAGATCGGCCCCCAGGCGGCGGCCATCGCTTCGTTCAAGATCGCGGCCGCCTCGTTCACCTCGGACAGGCGCGGGGTGAAGGCCTTGACGATGGGCTTGATCTGGTCCGGATGGATCGACCACATGCGGGTGTAACCGAACTCGGCCGCGGCGCGCTGGGCGTCGTTGGCGACGATGGCGGTGTCCTTGATCTCGGTGGTGACGTTGTGCGATGCCACTTTGCCATGCGCGTGGCAGGCGGCGGCGATCTCGAGCTTGGCGCGCACCACCAGCGGGTGGGTGAACTGGCCCGGGGTGCGCATGGCGGCGCCGGGAATGGCCCCGTAGTGGGCCGAGACGAAGTCCATGATGCCGAACGAGAGGCACTCGACCGCGGGCAGGGCGGCGATCTGCCAGGCGTCGTGCAGGGCGCCGTGGGTTTCGATCAGCAGGTGCACCGGCAGGCGGGTGCGGCCGGCGCGCACGGCGTGGGTGTGGATGGTGTCCACGGCGCGCTCGGCATCGGCCAGGGATTCGATCTTGGGCACGACCACGTAGGCCAGCTTGGCCGCGGCGGCGCCGACGATGAGCTCCAGGTCCTGCTCGAAGTGGGGGCTGGCCAGGTCGTGCACGCGCACGCCGATACGGTTGAACTGGTTGGCCGGGTCGTTCAGCAGCGACGCGACCAGCTCGGCGTGGGCGCGTTCGGCGCCGGCGGCCGCGCCGTCCTCGCAGTCGAAGGTGATGTCGAAGCAGGGGCCAAGCTCTTGTTGCAACGCCATCGACTTGCGCATCAGCTTTTCCGAGCCGGCGTAGTGGTCGCAGGCGGGGAGCAGCAGCGGCGCGCGCTGGTGTTGGAACAAGACCTCGGTAGGATGCATGGAAACGGGTGCAGCGGGAGCGGCCGCGCCGCCGGAAGGGGCGGCACGGCGCGGGCGGCGAATCGGTGGCTTGACGGGTTCCACGGACCGGCCGCTGTGGTCGATTACTTGAGCAGGTGGGCGACGCCGGCGCGCTCTTCCTCGAGCTCTTTCAGCGTCAGGTTGATGCGTTCCTGCGAGAAGGCGTCGATCTCCAGGCCCTGGACGATCTGGTACTCGCCGTTCTCGGTGGTGACCGGGAAGCCGAACATGACGTCCTTCGGAATGCCGTACGAGCCGTCCGACGGGATGCCCATGGTGGTCCACTTGCCGTTGGTGCCCAGGACCCAGTCACGCACGTGGACGATGGCGGCGTTGGCGGCCGAAGCGGCCGAGGACAGGCCGCGCGCCTCGATGATGGCGGCGCCGCGCTTGCCGACGGTCGGCAGGAACACGTCGCGGTTCCAGGCGTCGTCGTTGATCAGGTTCTTGACCGACTTGCCGTTCACGCTGGCGAAGCGGTAGTCCGCGTACATGGTCGGGGAGTGGTTGCCCCATACGCACAGCTTCTCGATGTCCTTGACGGCGGTGCCGGTCTTGGCCGCGACCTGGGACAGGGCGCGGTTGTGGTCCAGGCGCAGCATGGCGGTGAAGTTCTTGGCCGGCAGGCTCGGGGCCGACTTCATGGCGATGTAGGCGTTCGTGTTGGCCGGGTTGCCCACCACCAGCACCTTGACGTTGCGCGAGGCGACGGCGTCGAGCGCCTTGCCCTGGGCGGTGAAGATCTGGGCGTTCGCTTCCAGCAGGTCCTTGCGCTCCATGCCGGGGCCGCGCGGACGGGCGCCGACCAGCAGGGCCACGTCGATGTCCTTGAACGCGGTCATCGGGTCGCTGTGGGCGCTCATGCCGGCCAGCAGCGGGAATGCGCAGTCTTCGATCTCCATCATGACGCCCTTCAGCGCTTTCTGGGCCTTCTCATCCGGAATTTCCAGCAGTTGCAGGATGACCGGCTGGTCTTTGCCCAGCATGTCGCCGTTGGCGATGCGGAACAGCAGGGAATAGCCGATCTGGCCAGCGGCGCCGGTGACGGCCACGCGCATTGGGGTCTTAGCCATGGTGAATCTCCAAAGTGGGATAGGAAAACAGGGGCGTCAATGATACCAAAATCGCATTCGTTCGCTTGGTGCGCTGCGGCACCCGGATCGTCCGCGAGTGTAGGCTTCCTGCCACGGTCTGTCAATTCATATTATATGTCTTATATAAGACATCTTTACTTATTGTTCTGACTGGACGCAATGCAGCAAATGTGGTCAAATCGTGGTCTATGAGTACGGTGCCGAACCCCAAAGAGACCAGCCCGGTTGCGTCCGGCGCGGGGGCGTCGCCGACGTTTTCGCCGCTGTACCAGCAGATCAAGGCCCTGATCACCCAGAGCCTGCAGTCGGGCGAATGGAAGCCGGGCGAGCTGATTCCGAGCGAAGTCGAACTGGCCGCGCGCTTCAAGGTCAGCCAGGGCACGGTGCGCAAGGCCATCGACGAGCTGGCCGCCGAGAACCTGGTGGTGCGCCGCCAGGGCAAGGGCACCTTCGTCTCGACCCACAACGAGGAGCGGGCCCACTTCCGCTTCCTGCGCCTGATGCCCGACGAGGGCGTGCCCCACCATCCCGAGAACCGCATCCTCGAAGTCAAGCGCCTGCGCGCGCCGGCCGAGGTGGCGCGCCTCCTGGAACTCAAATCGGGCGACGCCGTCGTCTACATCAAGCGCATCATGTTTTTCGACGGGGCGCCCACCATTCTCGAGGAGCTGTGGCTGCCGGGGCAGGCCTTCAAGGGCCTCACCGCCGAGCGCCTGGCCGAGTACAAGGGGCCGATGTACGCCCTGTTCGAATCCGAATTCGGCACCCGCATGATCCGCGCCACCGAAAAAATCCGCGCCATTCCGGCCGACGCCCCCACCGCGCAGGCCCTGGCCGTGCCCGAGGGCGCGCCGCTGCTGTGCGCCGAACGCGTGTCCTATACCTACGGCGACAAGGCCGTGGAGCTGCGCCGCGGGCTGTATTCCACCGCGCACCACCATTACCTCAACGAGCTTTCCTAAGAGGGGTCATCGGCAGAGTCGGCTTGTTGCGCATAAAATACGAGGTTTCATCGCCGTGTGAAATCGGCGAAAATTGCAGGTTACATAAATTGGTTCATTTGGGGAGGTTTGTATGTCCGAAGCCGTGAGAGAGGTAGCTCGAAAAGAACGGCCGCAATTCCGTAACATCCACATCACGGACATTGTGCGTTACCGCCTGCCGCTGCCTGGCAAGGTCTCGATCATGCACCGCATCAGCGGTGTGCTCATGTTTGTCCTGCTGCCGTTCATCCTCTGGCTGCTCGATCTGAGCCTGAAGTCGGAAACGACCTTCGACTACTTCAAGGGCGTGTTCTCGCTGCCGCTCGTGAAGCTGATCGTGCTGGCGCTGGCCTGGGCCTACATCGCCCATTTCTCGGCCGGCATCCGCCACCTCGCTCTCGACCTGCATTACGGTGGCGACAAGCCGTCCGCGCGCAAGACCGCCGGCACCGTCCTCGCCGTGACGGCCGTCCTGACCATCCTGGTCGCCCTCAAACTGTTTGGAGTCTTCTGATGGCACAAGATCTGATCGGCCCGAAGCGCCTGGTCGTCGGCGCCCACTACGGCGTCAAGGACTGGCTGGCCCAGCGCCTGACCGCGCTCGTGATGGCGGCGTACACCGTCGTCCTGCTCTACATGTTCCTCACCGGCTCCAACTTCTCCTACGAGGGCTGGGCCGGCCTGTTCGCGCGCCAGTGGTTCAAGCTCCTGACCCTGGCCGCCTTCCTGTGCCTGTTCTATCACGCCTGGGTCGGCATGCGTAACGTCTGGATGGACTACATCAAAGCGGCCGGCCTGCGCCTGGTCCTGCAACTGGCCACCATCGTGTGGCTGCTCGTTTGTGCCGCGTACACGGCGCAGATCCTGTGGAGTGTGTAATCGTGGCAGCTATTAAATCCGCAATCCCCACCCGCCGCTTCGACGCGGTGATCGTCGGCGCCGGCGGCTCCGGCATGCGCGCCTCGCTGCAGCTGGCCGAGGCCGGCCTGAACGTGGCGGTCCTGTCCAAGGTCTTCCCGACCCGTTCCCATACCGTGGCCGCCCAGGGCGGCATCGGCGCCTCGCTCGGCAACATGAGCGAGGACAACTGGCACTATCACTTCTACGACACCGTCAAGGGCAGCGACTGGCTCGGCGATCAGGACGCCATCGAATATATGTGCCGCGCGGCGGCGAATCGCGTGATTGAACTGGAACATTTCGGCGTGCCGTTTACGCGCCTGGAGAACGGCCGTATCTATCAACGTCCGTTCGGCGGCCAGAGTCAGAACTTCGGCGGCGAGCAGGCGGCGCGCACCTGCCCGGCGGCCGACCGCACC
>DASRUW010000185.1:0-7576 GCA_035655255.1 Telluria sp.
CGCGCCCTTGGCCTGCAGCGCGATCGCCACGGCCTGCTCCACCATGTCGCCCTCCAGCCGGCGCCCGAAGCCGCCGCCCAGGAGCAGCATGTGCAGCTCCACCTGGTCGCGCGCCACGCCGCCCACGCGCGCGGCCGCGTCGACCGCCACGCTCGGCACCTGGGTCGACACCCACAGGCGCACCTTGCCGTCCTTGACCTGGGCCGTGCAGTTGATCGGCTCCATGGTGGCATGGGCGAGATAGGGCGCGCGGTATTCGGCCTGCACCGTGCGCGCGGCCTGCGCCGCGGCGTCCATGTCGCCGTGGCTGTAGTAGGTAAAACCCGAGCTTTCGTCCAGCACCTTGCCGAACTGGCGGAACACCTCCTCGGAGGACAGGTGGGCGGCCTCGCCCTCCTTCCAGCTCACGTTCAGCGCGGGCAGCGCCTGGTGCGCCTGCCACCAGCTCCTGGCGATGACGGCCACGCCCGCACCGGCGCCGCAGGGCTGGCTCAGGGCGGACGAAAAATCGACCACGTCCAGCACGCCCGGCATCGCCTTGGCCTTGGACGCGTCCAGGGAAGCGACGGTGGCGCCCACCGACGGCGCCATGGCGACGGCGGCATAGACCATGCCTTGCGGCCGCGCGTCGATGCCGAAGGCAGCGCCGCCCGTGACCTTGGACGGGCTGTCGCGCCGCGCCACGGGCTGGCCGATCAGCTTGAAATCCTTGGGGTCCTTGAGGCGGATGTCGCCCGGCTTGATCTCGATGGCGGCGGCCGCGCGCACCAGGTCGCCGTAGGCCGCGCGCTTGCCGGAGCCATGCGTGACGAAACCGTCCGCCGTCGCGCATTCGCTTGCCGGCACCTTCCACTGCGCCGCCGCGGCGGCGACCAGCATGGCGCGCGCCATGGCCCCTGCCTCGCGCATCGGCTCCCACGCGTCCTTGATGCTGGTGGAGCCGCCGGTGAAGATGATGCCCAGCTCGCGGCCGGCCTTGGCCAGCACCCACTGCACGCCATCCTTCATCTTGCCCAGGTCATCCGGGTGCAGGGGCAGCACTTCGCGCAGCAGGGCGACGTTGGAGAAGATCTTGTCGATCGGCGCCTGCGTCAGCCGCGTCGCGGCCAGGGGCGCGTCCAGCTCCTCGGCCACCAGCATCGGCAGGGCCGTGTGCACCCCCTGTCCCATCTCCGCGCGCGGCATGGTGATGGAGACCGAGCCGTCCGGCGCGATGGCGACCCAGCCGTTGAAGGCGACCGCGCCGCCGCTGACCGGCAGCGGATCGGAGGTGTACAGGCGCTGGCGCACCGGATACAGGCCCCAGCCGACGATCAGCGCGCCGGTCGCGGCCAGGCCGCCGAGGAGGAAGCGGCGGCGGGAGCGGCTTTTCGGTCGGTTCGGTTTCATGGTTTCCAGCGGCTGAAGATTTCGTCGGGCAGCACCGGACGACTATACAGGAAACCCTGGGCCATGCTGCAGCCATGGCGGATCAGGAAGCCGGCTTGCTGTTCGGTCTCGACACCCTCCGCCACGACGGACAGGTTGAGCGATTTGCCAAGCTGGATGATGGCGATGGCGATCGCCTCGTCGTTGACGTCGGTGGAGATATCCTTGATGAAGGAGCGGTCGATCTTCAGCGTCTGCACCGGCAACTGCTTGAGATAGGCGAGCGAGGAGTAGCCGGTGCCGAAATCGTCGATGGCCAGGCCCACGCCGATGGAATGCAGGTCGTTGATGAAGTCGAGCGCGTCGCCCGTGTTCATGATCACCGACTCGGTCACTTCGAGCTGGAGGCGGTCGGCCGTCATGCCGGTTTCCTTGAGAATGTCGGCCACCATGCTGACGATGGAGCCGCGCTCGAACTGCTTGACCGACAGGTTCACCGCCATCTTCGGCACACGCAGGCCGGCGGCGTCCCACTTGACCATCTGGCGGCAGGCCTCCTCCAGCACCCATTGGCCCAGCTGGTTGATGAAGCCGGTGTCCTCCGCCATCGGGATGAAGCGGATCGGCGGCACCAGCCCGAGCTCCGGGTTCTGCCAGCGCACCAGCGCCTCCACGCCGATCAGGCGGCCGCTCTCGATCTCGATTTGCGGCTGGTAGTGCAGGAAGATCTCGCCCTTCTCGATCGAACGGCGCAGCATGGCCTCGATGCGCAGGCGCTCGACGCCCTCGCCCGTCATCGACGGCGCATAGAACTGGTAGCCGTTGCGGCCGCGCGCCTTGGCCTGGTACATGGCCACGTCCGCGTTCCGGATCAGCATGTTGAGGTCGGTCGCGTCCTTCGGGAAGAGCGAGATGCCGACACTGCCCGTGACGAAGAGTTCGTAGTCGTTGACGACGAACGGCTGCTCGAACATGGCCATCAGCTTCTCCGCCACGTGGCCGGCGCCGAATTCGCCGTCGATGTTTTCCAACATGAGGATGAATTCGTCGCCGCCCAGGCGCGCCAGCGTGTCGCCTTCGCGCAGCTTGGACGTGAGCGCCTTGGCTACCTGTTTCAGGAGTTCGTCGCCCACGTGGTGGCCCAGCGTGTCGTTGACGTTCTTGAATCGGTCCAGGTCGATGAACAGGATGGCGATCTGCTCGTGCCCGCGGCCCGCGCGCTGCAGGGCGTGCTGGAGGCGGTCGTGGAACAGGGCGCGGTTCGGCAGTTGTGTGAGCGGATCGTGGTGGGCCATGTGATCCAGCTTTTCCTGCGACTCCTTCACCTTGGTGATGTCGCTGAACACGCCGACGTAGTGGGTGCACAGGCCATGCTCGTCGCGCACCGCGGACACGGTCAGCCACTCCAGATACAGCTCGCCGTTCTTCCGAAGGTTCCACAGCTCGCCGCGCCAGTAGCCGGAGGCGCCCAGTTCGCGCCACAGCGCGTCGTAGGTCACCTGATCGGTGCGCTCGGAGCGCATCATGCTGTAGGGCTGGCCGATGGCCTCCATCTCCGTGTAGCCGCTGATCTGGGTGAAGGCCGGATTGATGGCGACGATGCGGCCGGCCACGTCGATCACCATCACGCCGTCCTGGATCTGTTCCAGCACCGTGGCCGACAGGCGCAGCTTTTCCTCGGCCTGCTTGCGCTCCGTGATGTCGGCGTAGACCCAGATGCTGCCGTCGTTGGGGCGCTGCGGATCGAGCGCGCAGCCGGAAACCAGCGCCCAGAACAGGCTGCCGTCGCGGCGGCGATACATGCGCTCCTCGGTGAAGTAGGCGCCCTGCGACAGGCTCGGATACTGGCGCGCGCCGACCGAGTCGAATTCGGCCTGGGTCGGGAACACGATGGCGGTCGACTGGTTGGCCAGCTCGCCCGGTCCGTAGCCGAACAGCTCCTCGCAGCGGCGGTTGACCGACACCACGCGGCGCTGGCGCACGAACATCACGCCGAACATCACGTTGTCCAGGATCGCGCTCTGCTCCGCCAGCAGGGCTTCGATGCGCATCTCGTTGTGCTTGCGCTCGGAGATGTCGGTGATGATCCCGTCGATCCACTGCGCCGGCCCGCTGGTCGACGCCTGCGGCTGGCCCTTCTCGGACACCCAGCGCTCGTTGCCCAGCGCGTCCGTGATGCGGTATTCGATCTCGTAGGGGCGGCATTCCATCACGGCCTCGTTCACCACGTGGTGATGGTGGCGGCGGTCGTCGGGAATGATGATGTCGGCCCAGCGATCGATGCTGGCGCGCATGAAGGTGGCGGCGCGGTAGCCGCAGACCTGCTCGATGGCGTCGGAGACGAAGTCGATCGCCCCTCCCGGCTGCACGCGGAACACGGCGCCCGGCACCTGGGTCACGATGGTGCGGAAGCGCTCCTCGCGCCGCGCCACGTCCTCGAACAGGTGCTTGATCGCGACCCGCATCTGCTCCATCTGGTGCGCCAGGCGTCCCAGCTCGTCGCGCCCGTGCAGGTCGAGACGGGTTTCGAAGTCGCCGTGCGAGAGGCGGTCCGAGAACAGCATCAGCTTGCGCAGCGGCGACAGCAGGCGCGCGTTCAGGAACAGCACGATGAACAGCAGCGACACGGCCAGCTGGCCGGCCAGGATCAGGGCGTAGTTGATCTGCTTGGCGCGCAGCTCCTGCTGGCTGCGGTCGTCGTCCATCACGACCTGGACCCGGCCGATGCGCTCGCCGCGCACGAGGATGTCGCGCTCGGCCCGGTACACGTTGCCGTGCGGGCGGTTGGGCGAGAGCGCGTTGACGAACTGGGTGTCGGACTGCCCGGTCACCGTAATCTGCAGCACGGACGGGTCCCGCATCACGGACTGGACCAGGGACTGGGCCGATTCCGTGTTCATGTTCCACAAGGATTCCTGCATGCCGAGCGCGAGGATGTCGGCGTTGCGCTGCAGCGATTCGTTGAGCGAGGTGCGGGCCGAATTGCGTTCCTGGACGCCGATCAGGAGATAGCTGCCGACCAGGGCCGGCAGCACCAGGCCGACGAAGACCACCAGCAGCAGCGCGCCGTAGATGGATGAGCCGTACAGTTTGCCAAGCCGGGCTCGCAGACCGGGGCGCTTGTTAGCCATGGACTCGCGGCGGGGTGGGATAACGGGACAGTAGCTTCATCGGCTTGAATTATTGCATGCATCACCAGACGACCGCCAACTTTCCGGTGGGTCCACTGCAGAAATTGCCACGCTGGGTTATGATCGCCGGCACTTTTAACAAAGGAGCAAGCCATGGCGCTTTCCATGTATGCCGCATCGGTTCCCGTTTTCAAGCAGATCCTGAACAGCCTGTCCGCGATCCTGGACAAGGCCGAGGCCCACGCCACCGCCAAGAAGATCGATCCGGCGGTACTGCTGCAGGCCCGCCTGTTCCCGGACATGTTCGCCCTGAGCCGCCAGGTCCAGGTGGCGGCCGACTTCGCCAAGGGCGCGGGCGCGCGCCTGGCCGGGGTCGAAGTGCCGAAGTACGAAGATAACGAACAGAGCTTCGCCGACCTGAAGGGGCGCATCGCCAAGACGGTCGCCTTCCTGGACACGCTGGACCCGGCCGATTTCGAGGGTGCCGAGGAGCGCCACATCGTGACCGGCAGCGGCGCCAACCAGCGCGAGTTCAAGGGCCAGCCCTACCTGACCCACTACGCCCTGGCGCACTTCTTCTTCCACGCGACCACGGCCTACGACATCCTGCGCCACAACGGCGTGGAGCTGGGCAAGAAGGACTTTATCGGGACGTTTTGAGCACGGATCAGGTGTTGCGGCGCGGGTAGCCCTGGGCCAGGATGCGCTGCCACACCTGTTCCTTTTCCTGGGCCGTCATCGAGACCCAGTGCGCCACCTCGACGTAGGTACGGCCGCAGCCGCGGCAGACCTCGTCGAAGGTGGTCGAGCAGACCGCGACACAGGGCGTGTCCGGCCGCTCGGGCACATCAGCGGGCCGGTCCGACATCGAGCTTGTCCCAGCCTTCGTGACCGAGCTGTTCCAGGGTCTCGATATTTTTCTCGTAGATCGACTCCGCCTCGGGAAAGGCCTCCACGGCGCGGTCGATGCTCTCCTCGCGCAGCAGGTGCAGGGTCGGGTACGGCGCACGGTTGGTGTAGTTGCCGATGTCGCCAGGTTCCGTGTCGGCAAACTGGTATTGCGGATGGAAGCTCGCCACCTGCAGCTCGCCGGCCAGCTGCATGTCCTCGACGGCGGCGTCGGCCACGTCCAGGAACTCGTTGTAATCCTCGAAATCGGTCAGCACGAACGGATGGATCAGCAGGGTCGTGTCGATCTGTTCCGGATCGGCGTCGGACAGGTGCTGCAGCTCGTCCATGAGCTGCTCCAGCAGCGCTTCGGGCGTGCTGGCCTGGGACACGACGAAGCGCACCTGGTTCTTCACATACACGGACTTAGCAAAAGGGCACAAGTTCAGGCCGATGACGGCCTTTTCCAGCCAGTTGCGCGTGGCGGCGACGACCTGCTCGTCGGTGGGATGCGGGGTATTCATGGCCAGCATTTTACTGCGCCCCAAACTTGTGAAGGATTTTTCCCGCGAAGTCACATTATTCCTTGACCCAGCCTAGGATGCACCGTAGACTGCCTCCTTGTTCTTAGGAAGCACGAGCCATGTATTTTCCGACTCGCCTTACCCCTGCACTCGCGGCGCTGGTTGTGGCTTTCGCGCCGGCTTGTTCCCAGGCCGCCGACAACGTTCCGAGCCCGGCCGCCGTCCAGCAAGTTCCCGCCGTCGCCAAATCCGCTGTCGATTCCGTCGTCCGCACCAAGCAGGCCGACGAGTACAAGGAAACCGACCTGTGGGCGCGGATCCGCTCCGGCTATGCCATTCCCGACATCGACAACCAGCTGGTGGCCAACCACATCAACTGGTACGCCTCGCGTCCCGACTACATCGCCCGCACCACCCAGCGCGCCTCGCTCTACCTCTACCACGTGGTGACCGAGCTGGAAAAGCGCGGCATGCCGACCGAGCTCGCCCTGCTGCCGATCATCGAGTCGGCCTTCAACCCGCAGGCCAACTCGTCCGCCAATGCGGCCGGCATGTGGCAGTTCGTGCCAGGCACGGGCAAGGATTTCAACCTCAAGCAGAACCTGTTCCGCGACGAGCGCCGCGGCGTGCTGGCCTCGACCGACGCCGCCCTCAACTACCTGCAGAAGCTGTACGGCATGTTCGGCGACTGGCAGCTGGCCCTGGCCGCGTATAACTGGGGCGAAGGCAATGTCCAGCGCGCCATCAAGAAGAACCAGGCGGCCGGCAAGCCGACCGACTTCGAGAGCCTGGCGCCGCTGATGCCGGTCGAAACGCGCAACTACGTGCCCAAGCTGCAGGCCGTGAAGAACATCATCGGCAACCCGACCCAGTACAACGTGTCGCTGCCGCCGATCCAGAACGAGGCCTATTTCACGGCCGTGGACAAGACCAGCGACATCGACGTGGCGCTGGCGGCCAAGCTGGCCGACATGTCGGTGGACGAATTCAAGGCCCTGAACCCGCAGTTCAAGCGCCCCGTCATCACCGGCGACGAGCAGACCAAGATCCTGCTGCCGGCCGAGAACGCCGAGAAGTTCAGCACCAACCTGGCGAACTGGGGCCGTGCCCTGTCGAGCTGGACCACGCACAAGATCGCCGGCGCCAAGGACACCCTGGTGGCCCTGGCCTCCCGGTTCCATACGACGCCGGAAGTCATCCGCGAAGCCAACAACATTCCGGCCAAGACCCGCCTGAAGGCCGGCTCCACCATCCTGGTGCCGAAAGCCGCGGAATCTTCTACCAAAGACATTGCTCCCGAGGTGCTGGAGAACGCGGTTATTGCACTCGCGCCAGACGTACCTGACACGAAGCGGATTTATGTCAAGGTCGGAAAGCGCGACAATCTGGCATCCATTGCCAATCGCTACAAAGTCAGCATCGCGCAACTCAAATCATGGAATAGCCTGAACCGGGATAGTGTCAGCAAAGGTCAAAGCCTGCGACTTCAGGTGCCTTTCGCATTAAGCGGCAAAGTCAGCAAACACTCAAAAGCCCCTGCCGGCAGGAAACTGATTTCCAAGCACTACAAACGCTAGACTTCGCGCCTCAGTAGTACCGGGCTGCAGCAATGGGAAGCACCAACCCATTGCTGCATCTCTCCCGCACACCTGCCTCACTCCCCCC
>DASRUW010000186.1:0-2849 GCA_035655255.1 Telluria sp.
GCCTTCCAGGTCGTCCGAGACGGTGGTCAGGTAGCAGGAGGACAGCTGCGAGCGCAGGGTGCCCGAGTTGAACAGGGTCGGCGTGGACGACATGAAGTCGAAGGTCGACAGCAGGTTGTAGAACTCGATGGCGCGCGCTTCGCGGTCGCTCTCGTTCAGGGCCAGGCCCATGGCCACGCGCATGTAGAAGGCCTGCGGCATCTCGATGCGCACGTCGCGCACGTGCAGGAAGTAGCGGTCGTACAGGGTCTGCAGGCCGATGTAGCCGAACTGCAGGTCGCGCTCGGCGACCAGGGCCTTGGACAGGCGCTCCAGGTCGAACTTGGCCAGCTCCGGGTTGAGCAGCTCGGCGTCGATGCCCTTGGCGATATATTTGGGGAAGTACTCGACATAGGCCTTGGCGGCGTCGGCCTGGGCCACTTCCTTGCCGAAGATCTCCTTGCGGATGGTGTGCAGCAGGATGCGGGCCGTGACCTGGGAGTAGGCCGGGTCCTTCTCCATCAGCGCGCGCGCGGCCAGGATGGCGGACTTGTGCAGCTCCTCGACCGGCACGCCGTCGTACAGGTTCTTCAGGGTCTCGGCCACGATGGCCTCGGCATCGACGTGCTTTTCCAGGCCCGAGCAGGCGGCGCCGATCAGGGCGCGCACTTCGGCCAGGTCCAGCAGGCGGCGGTTGCCGCCGTCGACCACATGGATCTGCGGCGCGGCCAGGGCGGCGGCGCCGCCCGCTTCCTTGGCCTTGCGGCGTTCTTCCATGTGCTTGGCACGGTACAGCACGTAGGCGCGGGCGACGTCATGCTCGCCCGAGCGCATCAAGGCCAGCTCCACCTGGTCCTGCACGTCTTCGATGTGGAAGGTGCCGCCGGACGGCTGGCGGCGCACCAGCGCGCCCACCACGTTGTCGGTCAGCTGTTCCACCAGTTCGCGGATGCGCGCCGACGCGGCGCCCTGCCCGCCGGCGACGGCGAGGAAGGCCTTGGTCATCGCGACGGCGATCTTGGACGGCTCGAACGCGACCACCGCGCCGTTGCGGCGGATGATGCGGTAGTCGCCCTTCGACGCGGCTTCGGTCGCCGACAGCGGCGCGGCCTCGGCCGGCGCTCCCGGAGTGACGTGCAGGGAGGGGGTGGAGATGTCTTGAGAAGTGTGCATTAGGCCTCCAGGAAAGGCGGCGCTTGTGGCGCCCTGTCGTTATCTATATACGCGCGAAAAAAGCGAAAAAAAGCCCCTGCCAACCGAAATAGCCTGTTGGCGAATCGCTATTTTTCAGGAACCTGTGTTTGGGGAGATACCCCCGGACTGCTACTACATCTAGTGTCTGGTTTTGTTATGCGACTAATTGTAGTACCTCGAATTGGGGGACGCAATATGGTTTTTGATGATTTTTTTTAAGAATAGGGCTTGACTTCGAAGACCGCCCAACACGGCGCGCACTACGCGGTAAGCAAGCACTAACCGGTTTGCAATTTGCTGCGGCGCAGCGCTTCCCCGCGCTGCTTGAGCCACACCCGGCGCAGGTCGCGCACGGAGCCGAAACCGCTCGCTTCGGCCACCCGTTCCAGGGCCAGGCCGGGCTGGCGCAAGTACGTGTCGGCCAGCGCCAGCTGCAGGCGCTGGCGATACTCGACCGGCGAAATGCCGGCCCAGGTCTGGAACAGGCGGGTGAGATGGCGCGGGGTGACGCAGGCAATGCGGGCCAGCTCCGCCAGCGGCCAGGCGCGGGCCGGATCGGCCGCGATGGCATCCTGCACCCGGTGCAGGCCCGGATGCATGTGGTTGCGGTAGTCGAGCAAGGGGGACTGCTGAGGGGAGGAGCCGTCCCGGCGCAGCCAGACCACCATCTCGCGCGCCACTGCCAGCGCCAGGCGCGGTCCACCCGTGCGCCCCAGCAGCTCGAGCATCAGGTCGACCCCGGTGGTGACGCCGGCCGAACTGGCAACGGGACCGTCGATCACGAAAATGCGGTCATCCTCGACCCTGGCCGCGGGCGCCAGGCGGCGCAGCTGGTCGAGCATGGCGTGATGGGTGGTGCAGCGCCGCCCGTCCAGCAGGCCGGCGCCGGCCGCCACCAGCGCCCCGGAGCAGATCGTAATCAGGCGCATGTCGGGCCGCCAGACGCGCGCCAGCCACGCCTGCGCGCGCCGCACCGCCTGCGCGTCGCTGGCGCTTGGGGTCAGGCCGGGCAGCACCAGCCAGCAGCCGTCCGGCGGCACGGCCGGAAGCGGCGCCGTCTCGGCCAGGGTCAGGCCGAGCGAGCTCGCGGGTGCGCGCTCGGTACTGACGTAATGCGGCGCGAACGCGGCCCCATGGCGGTTGGCCAGCCGCAGCACGTCGGCTGCGCCGGCCACCTCGCTCAGCACGAAGCCGGGCAACAACAGGAAATAGACGGGGGTGAGCGTCACCCGCACCCTCCCGGCTTGAATACGCGCGTGGTCTGGGCCGGATCGCGCGCCAGCCTGGCGGTCGGCCGTGCCGGGCGCGGCAGCAGCTCGCCGCCGCAGTTCGGGCACCGCCCCTGCGGCAGGCGCGCGAGGCAGTCGGCGCAGAAGGTGCATTCGTAGCTGCATATATAGGCGCCGCCTTGGTCGGCGGGCAGGTCGCGGTCGCAGCACTCGCAGCCCGGACGCATGGCTAGCATGACATCCTCCCGATCTTGGTTTTGGACATATTCGGACCTCCTCGGTCAATGATCATGTCCACCAGTGTAGAACGCCGTTGCCGGCGATGCAGCGGCCGGAGCGGACCACAATGGGACCGAAACGGACATCCTAAGGAAAGCGCGGTACCGGCCCGCCCAGCGCGGCCAGGTCGGCCGCGAAACGCGTCCAGTCGAAATGCGGGCCGGGGTC
>DASRUW010000187.1:0-3630 GCA_035655255.1 Telluria sp.
TGCGCCTATCTCGCCGTGTACGGGGTCGCCGTGGTCCTCAACCGGCCGTCTGCCGGCCAGCTGGTGTCGGCGCTGAAATCGAACCTGCTCATGTTCGGGGTGCTGGCCAGCTTCATGTGGTTCTACTGGGCGCCGGAGCGGATCGAGCGGCTGTGGAAGATCGCCCTGTGGGTGATGGTGCTGCAGCTGCCGGTGACGGCCTACCAGCACTTCTTCATCGCCAGCCAGCGCCACAACGGTTTCGATTCCGTGGTCGGCACCTTCGGCGGCACCCCGCTGGGCGGCGGCCTGTCCTCGATGCTGGTCCTGTTCGTGGTCGGCGCCATGGCCTACGCCCTGGCGCGCTGGAACCGTGGCCTGATGCGCACGCGCAGCATGCTGTTCCTGTGCGTGGTCGGGGTCGGCATCATCATGCTGGGCGAGGTGAAGGCGGCCTTCCTGTGGCTGCCGATCTGCGTCTTCGTCGTGCTGCGCAAGCGCATCCTGCGCAACGTGTTTTCCGTGGCGGTCTACGGCGCCATCGCCGCGCTGCTGCTGGGCGGCATCTACTATGCCTACGACCAGCTGTACTTGACCGATTCGGTGCGGCACTTCCGCACCCATGCCCAGCAGGAGCGGGCGGCCAACTATTTCTTCGATACCCAGAACATCGACTACGAGACGGGGGAGGTCTCGCGCGGCGCTTCGCTCGCCCTGTGGTGGCAGGACCGCGCCAGCAGCGTGCCGCAGCGCCTGCTCGGCAACGGACCGGGCGCCAGCAAGTCCGCCGGCCCGCTCGGCGGCGGCGGACCGGTGGCCAAGCGCTTCGCTCCGCTCAGCATCGATGCGACCGCGCTGGCCATGCTGCTGTGGGACGAAGGCGTGGTCGGCGCGCTGTGCTACACGGCGATCCTGTGCTCCGCTATCTGGACTGGATGGCAGTACCTGCGCCGCGGCGAAGGCAGCGCGCGCCAGCTGGCGATGGTCGAAACGAGCACCGGCCTGCTGTGCGTGTTCTTCACCATGCTGATCTATAACCGGACCCAGCTCGACGAGCCGACCGTGCAGCTGATGCTGATGTTCTGCCTGGGCTGCGTGGTGCAGATGGCGCGCTTCCGCCGTCCCGACCTCAACGCGCCCCTGCCGTATGCGCTGGAGGAAGCGCCGCGCCGCGCCGCCAACCGGGCGCCGCCGGCGATGGTCACACCCGTCTTCGTGGGGTCCTGATGAGCAGCTCGACGCCTTATGCGGCATCGCGCGTGATGCTGCAGGCGAAGTGGTTCGCGCTCGCCAAGATCGGCATCGCCGCCGTCTCGCTCCTGACCCAGTTCGTCCTGGTGCGCCACCTGAGCGTGGCCCACTATGCCAGCTACACGGTGTTCGTGGCCGGCACCGGCGTGCTCGTGTTCGTCACGATGTGCGGCATGGACCGGGTCAGCTACCGCTTCCTGCCGCCGTTGCGCGAGCGCCTGCGCTGGCGCGAGGCGCTGGCCCTGATGGGGGGCCTGCTCGGCGTGCGCCTGGCCCTGATGGGCATCCTGTTGGCCGTGCTGGCCGCGGGCGCGCGCGTGCTGCTGCCCGGCCAGCTGGTCGACCAGCTGCGCGACATCGCCTGGCAGACGGCGTGGTACGCCCTGGGCCAGGCCGCGAACGACAGCCTGCTGATCTTTTGCAACAGCTTCGGCCTGCAACGCAACCAGGCCGGGCTCTACATGCTGGCCGGCGCCGTGCGGCTGGCGGCGGTCAGCGCCATCGTGTTTCACGGCGCGCTGGACGCGGCCGGCGTGGCCAACGTGTTCGCGTACACCGAGCTGGCGTTGAGCGCGGCGCTGGCCGGGGTGCTGGCGACCGCCTTCCACCAGCTGCGCGCCCAGCGCCCGAGCAGCTCCGGCTGGGAATTCGGCTTTCGCCTGCGCGAGCTGTGGCGCGACGGCGCCGGCACCCAGGCCGCTTACCTGCTGAGCCTGCCGTTCAAGGGCGCCTTGCTCAAACTCATCGTCGGCTCGGTGGCGAGCCCGCTGGTGACGGCCTCGTTCGGCTTCTTCCAGACCCTGTCCGACCGCGCCTACCAGTTCATGCCCGTGTTCCTGCTCAAGGGCATCCTGGAGCCGGCGCTCGCCAACGACTACGCGCGCACCGGCAGCGCCGAACGGGTCCGGCTCACGGTGTCGTTGCTGCTGCGGGTGAACTTCACGATCGTCGCGCTCGGCGTGGCGGTGCTGCTCGGCGCGGGCGCGCCCCTGATCGACTGGATCACGGCCGACCGCTACGGCGGCCACGTCACGCTGGCGGTGTTGATCGCCCTGCAGGTGACCGGCCTCACGCTGGGCGAAGCGCTGTTCTTCGTGCTGAATCCGGCCGGACGCATCGCCCGCCACAACGCGCTGTGGATGCTGTTCGCCGTGCCCTTCCTGACCGTGCTCGGCGCGGCCGCCTGGACGCGCGAGGCCATGGTGCTGGTGGTGGTGGCGACCTTGCCGTACTTCGTGGTCTACGTCTGGCTGCGCTTCGTCGACCGCGAACCCATGCTGGCCGGCGGCCTCGGCATGGGCTGGCATGTGCTGTCGCGCCTGGGCTTTGCCGCCGCGCTGGGCGCCGCGGCCGGACGGGCGCTGTTGCTGCTGCCACCGAGCCACGCCCTGACCATCGCGGCCAGCCTGGCCGTGGCCGCCGTGTTCCTCGCCACCCTGCGCGCGACCGGGCTGTTCCATGCCGCCGAGCTGCGCTCCATCGCCGCCGTGTCGCCGCGCCTGGCCCAGCTGGTGCGTCCCCTGGCCTCGCGCTGACATGACCCGCTTTCGCATTCTCCAGCTGGTGCCCGAACCCTTGCCCTCGTTCCGGGCCGACGTCGCCACGCTGTTCGGCAAATACCTGCCGCGCCACGGCGTGGCCTGCGACATCGTCGGCAAGGCGGGGCAGGGCGAGCTGGACGGCAATGGCTTCGCGTCCGCGCGCCGTCCCGTGCGCCATCCGCGCCGCTGGCGCAACGAGCTGGCCTTCGCCTGGCTGTGCGTCAAGGCCGCCTGGACCGCGCCGCGCGCGCACTGCGACATGCTGCAGGTGCGCGACATGGTCAGCATCGGCTTCCTGGTCCTGCTCATCGCCCGCCTGCGCGGCATGCGCTTTTCCTACTGGGTGTCTTTCCTGATGAGCGAGGGACGGATCGAGCGCGCCCGCGCCGAACTCGCGCGCCGGCGCAGCCTGCACTACACGCTGGTGCTGTGGAAAGGCCTGTTCGAACGCTTTGTCCTGTACCGCGTCGTGCTGGCCCGGGCCGACCACGTCTTCGTGCAGAGCGAGGCGATGCTGGAACGCATGGCCGGGCGCGGCATCCCGCGCGCGCGCATGACGGCCGTGCCCATGGGCGTCGACACGGAGCGCCTGGCCCGGGGCGGCGTCGCGCCGCGCCGACTGCCGGGCTGGGAAGAGGCGCCCGTGCTGGCCTACCTCGGCACGCTCGACCGTTCACGCCACCTCGACCAGGTGCTCGAGACGCTGGCCATCCTGCGCCAGGATTTTCCCGCTGCCCGCCTGTTGCTGATCGGCGACTCGCCCACGCCTTCCGACCTCGACCTGCTGCGCGGGCACGCGCGCCGCCTCGGCCTGGAACCGGCCATGCACATCACCGGCTGGCTCGCGGCCGACGCCGCG
>DASRUW010000188.1:0-6441 GCA_035655255.1 Telluria sp.
GATCAAGAAGATACGCGGCGAGCCGCACACCTTCGTCAACCTCACCATCGTGCGCAAGAACCAGCCCGCGCCGCTCAGCCTGCGCGTGGAGCGCAGCGAAATCGTCCAGAAAAGCGTCAAGGCCAGGATGCTGGAACCCGGCTACGCATGGATCCGCATCTCGCAGTTCCAGGAACCGACCGTGGAAGACCTGGCCGCCAAGCTGTCCGCCCTGTACCAGCAGGATCCCAACCTGAAAGGCCTGGTGCTGGACCTGCGCAACGACCCGGGCGGCCTGCTGCAGGGTGCGATCGGCGTGGCCGCCGCCTTCCTGCCGCGCGACGCGCAGATCGTCTCCACCAGCGGCCAGCTGCCGGATTCGCGCCAGGAGTTCTACGGCCGGCCGGAATACTACGTCCTGCGCGGCGACGCCGATCCGCTGGCGCGCCTGCCGGCGGCATTCAAGCAAATGCCAATGGTCGTGCTGGTCAACACCGGCTCGGCCTCGGCCTCCGAGATCGTGGCCGGCGCCCTGCAGGACTACAAGCGCGCCCTGATCATGGGCTCCCAGACCTTCGGCAAGGGCTCGGTCCAGACCATCCGCCCGCTGATGAACGACACCGCGGTCAAGCTGACCACGGCGCGCTACTACACCCCGCAGGGCCGCTCGATCCAGGCCAAGGGCATCGTGCCCGACCTGGTGGTCGACGAGAGCGCGGACGGCGATCCGCCCGACGCCCTGCGCGTGCGCGAGGCCGACCTGGCCAAGCACCTGGCCAACGACCAGGGCGGGGAGGATGCGGCCGCCATGGCCGCCGCGACCGTCGAGCAGCGCGTGGCCACGGCCGGCCATCCGCGCGCGCCGCTGGAATATGGCGGACCGACCGACTTCCAGCTGGCCCAGGCCCTGAACCAGCTGAAGGGCCAGCCGGTGCGGCTTTCGCACGGCGTCACCCGCACCGCGGCCCTGGCCCCCGCCGCCGGCCATTAGAAGTTTCCTTCCAGAGCGAAAGTGTAGAATCGTCGCTCTCGTCTCAACGGAAGTGAAGAACATGAACAAGGTCGTCATCAGCGGCACGGGCCTGTATACGCCCGCGTATTCCATCTCGAACGCGGAGCTGGTCGCCGCCTTCAATGCCTACGTCGAATTGTTCAACACCGAGAACGCGGCGCGCATCGCGGCCGGCGAAGTGGCCGCCCTGGAGCCGTCCAGCGAAGCCTTTATCGAAAAGGCATCGGGCATCAAGTCGCGCTACGTGGTGGAAAAGAGCGGCATCCTCGATCCGCGCCGCATGGCGCCGCGCATTCCCGAGCGCGGCGAGGACGAGCTGTCGCTGCAGGCCGAGATCTGCGTGGCGGCGGCGCGCGAAGCGCTGGAGCGCGCCAAGCGCACGCCGGCCGACATCGACATGGTGCTGGTGGCCTGCTCCAACATGCAGCGCGCCTATCCTGCCATGGCGGTCGAAGTGCAGGAGGCGCTGGGCATCGACGGCTACGGCTTCGACATGAACGTGGCCTGCTCCTCCGCCACCTTCGGCATCCAGACCGCGGTGGCGGCCGTCCAGAGCGGACAGGCGCGCGCCGTGCTGGTGCTGAACCCGGAGATCACCAGCGGCCACCTCAACTTCCGCGACCGCGACAGCCACTTCATCTTCGGCGACGCCTGCACGGCGGTGATCGTGGAGGCGGCGGACCGCGCCGTCTCCGAGCACCAGTTCGAAATCCTGGACACCAAGCTGCGCACCAAGTTCTCGAACAACATCCGCAACAACTTCGGCTTCATGAACCGCTTCGACGAGGCGGGCATCGGCCAGCCGGACAAGCTGTTCCACCAGCAGGGCCGCAAGGTGTTCAAGGAAGTGTGCCCGATGGCGGCCGAGATGATCGCCGCCACGCTGGACGCGGCGCAGGTGCCGGTGGCCGAGGTCAAGCGCTTCTGGCTGCACCAAGCCAACCTGAACATGAACCTCCTGATCACGCGCCTGCTGCTCGGGCGCGACGCGGAGCCGGGCGAGGCGCCGGTCATCCTCGACACCTATGCCAACACCTCGTCGGCCGGGTCGATCATCGCCTTCCACAAGTATCAGGACGACCTGCCGAGCGGGGCGCACGGCGTGATCTGCTCGTTCGGCGCGGGCTATTCGATCGGCTGCGTGGTCGTCCGCAAGAAGTAATCCGCTCCGCCGGGCGCTCGGCAGTCATCCGCGTCTAGAGCGTCGCCGCCAAGAGGGCCCCTTCGCGGATCGCCCGCTTGGCGTCGAGCTCCGCCGCCAACGCCGCCCCGCCGATCTTGTGATAGCGGGCGCGCGTCTTTTCCCCTTCGGCCGGCATCAGTTCGGCTTGGCACTCCTGGCCCGCGCAGATCACCACGTTGTCCACCGGGACCAGACGCTCTTCGCCGCCGACGGTGATATGCAAGCCCTGGTCGTCGATGCGGCGGTAGGTCACGCCGGACATCATCGTCACGCCGTTGCGCGCCAGGGTGGCGCGGTGCACCCAGCCCGAGGTCTTGCCCAGGCCCGCGCCCGGCTTGCTGGTCTTGCGCTGCATGAGGTAGACCTGGCGCGGCGGATGCGGATCCGCCGGTTCGGTCAGGCCGGCCGCATGCGCCGCGCTCAGGTCCACGCCCCATTCCGCGGCCCAGGTCCGCGGCGACAGCGGCAGCGGATGGTCCGGATTGTGGACCAGGTATTCCCCCACGTCGAAGCCGATGCCGCCGGCGCCGATGATGGCGACACGCTTGCCGACCGGCTTCTTGTGCAGCAGCACGTCGAGGTAGGACAGCACCTTGGGATGCTCGATGCCGTCGATGCCCGGCTTCCTCACCTTGATGCCGGTGGCGACCACCACCTCGTCGAAGCCGGCGGCCTCCAGTTCGGCGCGCGTCACGCGCCGGTTCAATTCGACTTTCACACCCGTGCGTTCGAGCTGGTGCTTGAAGTAGCGCAGCGTCTCGCGGAACTCCTCCTTGCCCGGAATCTGCATGGCGACTTTGAACTGGCCGCCGATGCTGTCGCTGCCGTCAAACAGGGTGACGTCCAGGCCGCGCGCCGCGGCGGTGGTGGCGGCGGACAGGCCGGCCGGGCCCGCGCCCACGACGGCCACGCGCCGCCTGGCCGGGGCCGGGCGGAACACGATTTCGGTCTCGTAGCAGGCGCGCGGATTGACCAGGCAGGTCGCGCGCTGGTTGGAGAAGGTGTGGTCCAGGCAGGCCTGGTTGCAGCCGATGCAGGTGTTGATCTCGTCGGCGCGGTCCGCCGCGGCCTTGGCCACGAACTCCGGATCGGCCAGGAAGGGCCGCGCCATCGACACCATGTCCGCGTCGCCGCGCGCCAGGATCGCCTCGGCCTCCTGCGGCATGTTGATGCGGTTGGACGCGACCACGGGAATCGCCACCTCGCGTTTGAGCTTGGCCACCACGCTGGCGAAGGCGGCGCGCGGCACCGAGGTCACGATGGTGGGAATGCGCGCCTCGTGCCAGCCGAAGCCGGAATTGAGAATGGTGACGCCGGCCGCTTCCAGGGCCTTGGCCACGGCCACCACGTCGTTCCAGTTGTTGCCGCCTTCGACCAGGTCGAGCAGCGAATGCCGGTACATGAGGATGAAGTTCGGTCCCACCGCGGCGCGGATGCGGCGTACGATCTCCACCGGCAGGCGCATGCGGTTTTCGATGCTGCCGCCCCAGCGGTCCGCGCGCTGGTTGGTGCGGGTGCACAGGAACTGGTTGAGCAGGTAGCCCTCGCTGCCCATGATCTCGACGCCGTCGTAACCGGCGCGCTGCGCCAGGCGCGCGCAGCGCACGTAGGCGCGGATGGTTTTTTCGATGCCGGCCTCGGTCAGCGCCTTGGGCGTGAACTTCGAGATCGGCGACTTGACCGCCGACGCGGACACGACGAACGGCTGGTAGCCGTAGCGGCCCGCGTGCAGGATCTGCATCACGATCTTGCCGCCCTCCTCGTGCACGGCGCGGGTGACGCGGCGGTGCGGCAGGATGTCGGCCAGGCTGCTCATGGTGCCGCCGAAGGGCAGCAGCCAGCCCTGGCGGTTGGGCGAGATGCCGCCGGTGACGATCAGCCCGACGCCGCCGCGCGCCCGTTCGCGGTAGAAGGCGGCCAGTTTGCCGTAGTTCCAGAACCGGTCTTCGAGGCCGGTGTGCATGGAACCCATCATGACCCGGTTGCGCAGGGTGGTGAAACCCAGGTCGAGCGGAGCGAGAAGGTGGGGGAAGGACATGGCGGCGCGCTGGTTGTTATGTGGTTCCGGCATTAAAGCGCGCTTTTGCTAGACCGCGGGCTCTAATTTGCGCACGCCCGTTCGCTTCCCCCTGCGGCCCGGCTTACTTGGCCGCGGTGGGAGCGCCGCCCGGGACCGGTTCGCCCGCCTTGCGCAGGGCGACCGTGATGTTGGTCGGGTAGTCGAAGCCGGCGCCCGTGTTGCGGTCGACGATGTAGCCGATGCCGCCGCCGAAGATGATGTTGCCCCACACCGCCGTGTTGGACTTGGACACGACCGTCGCGTTGCCGACCAGGTCCTGCTGCAGCAGGCAGGTGACCGCCAGGTCGCCAGTGCTCTTCTGGATCGTCACGGACCCGGGCGTGGTGACGAACCACTTGCCGGCGTCATTTTCCAGCGTGCACCCGACCCCGGCCAGCTCGCGCGCCTCGAAGGTGGTCTGCACCGATACCGGCTGCATCTTCGAACCGGTGAGCGAGGCGCAGCCGGTCAGGGCGGCCAGTCCGGCGATGGCAACGATCTTCTTCATGTCTTCTCCCTATGGTTTTGGTTATTTCCTGCAAGCAGGATTGCTTATTTTGCCATCGCGTTATTGTTTGAGCAAGTCAGCAATTGTCAATGCGGCATGGCCGGGCGACGGAATTTGTCAGTCCTGCGGTGACAAAAAGTTGCGCTGCCGGGCAAACCCCGGGTGGCACGCGCTTTGCTCTAGCTCGTTGGCAATCTTTTATCAACCAAAGGGACAACGACAATGAAAAATTATTCCCTCCCCGCCACCGCGCTGGCCTTCGCGCTCGCATGGCATGGCGTGGCGTTCGCGTCGACGGTGACGATCGACGTGAGCGGCAAGGCGCCCTACGAGCTCGGCAGCAAGGTCTACCTGACGCCCAAGCTCGACGGAAAAGGCAAGTTCATGAACCTGTACGTCAACGGCATTCGCGGCGGCAACGCCACCGTGGGCACGGTCAACGAGCAGAACGGGGTCTACCTGGCCCCGGTCGCGATGCCGGCCGGGCAGTCGGTGAAGATCACCGCCACCACCACCACCCAGCCGGCCGTGTCGGGCAGCGTCACCCTCAGCCTGCGCCTGGCCGGCCCCGCGATCCAGTCGATCAGCCCGGCCACCGTCGCCTGCAACACGCCTTACACGCTGACCGTGACGGGGCTGCGCTACACCAGCAAATCCACCGTCTTCATCAACGGCAAGGCGGCGCCGACCACCTACCTGTCCGCCACCCAGCTGCAGGCGACGGGCAGCACCAGCCAGTCCGGCGTGATCGGCGTGAAGGTCTCGACCGAAGGCCTGGGCATGTCGCCCGAGCAGTGGACCGTGAAGGCCGCCACCGGCTGCGGCAGCACCGGCGGCGGCACCACCAGCACCGCCAGCGAGCCGAGCCCGACCCCGACGCCCACGCCCAGCACCACGCCGATCGGCCCGCAGCCGGCCGCCGACGCGCAGACCGTCGCCGCGGCCCGCCTGCTGGACCAGACCACCTTCGGCGCCACTCCCGCCGACATCGCCTATGTCAAGGCGAACGGCGCCAACGCCTGGCTGCAGCAGCAGTTCTCAGCCGCGCCCACGCCGATGCCGGTCACGAGCGACCTCAACACGGTGCGCCGCAACTGGTACCTGGCCATGGCCGGCGCGCCCGACCAGCTGCGCCAGCGCATGATCTTCGCCCTGTCCCAGCTGTTCGTCGTCTCGGCCGACAAGAACCCCTACGGCAACGAGATCCAGCCCTGGCTGCTGACCCTGCAGAGCAACGCCTTCGGCAACTTCAAGACCCTGCTGCGCGAGATGACGCTCAACCCTGCCATGGGCAAGTACCTGGACCTGGGCAACAGCATGATGCCTTCGCCGAACGAGAACTATGCCCGCGAGGTGATGCAGCTGTTCACCATCGGCCCCGTCCTGCTGAACCAGGACGGCAGCGTGCAGCTCGACCGCAACGGCGACCCCATCCCCTCCTACGACCAGGCCACCATCGGCGCCATGGCCCACGCCCTGTCCGGCTGGACCTATGCCGGCGCCGGCACCGGCATCATCTGGGAGAACATGAGCGGCCCGCTGCAGCCGCGCGACAGCTACCACGACAAGAGTGCCAAGACCATCGTCGGCGGGATCACCCTGCCGGCCGGCCAGCGCGCGGCGCAGGACCTGGACGCCGTGATCGACGCCCTGTTCAACCACCCCAACCTGCCGCCCTTCATCGCCACCCGCCTGATCCG
>DASRUW010000189.1:0-2818 GCA_035655255.1 Telluria sp.
GACAATATCCTGACCAACGTCGAACGGCTACGCTTCAGCGACGAGAACATCGCGCTCGACATCGGCGGCACGGCCGGCCAGGCCTACCGGATCTACCAGGCGGCATTCGACCGCGCACCGGACCTGGCCGGGCTGGGTTACTGGATCCACTTGCTGGACCAGGGCCGCAGCCTGACCGACATCGCGGCCGGTTTCGTCGACTCCCGGGAGTTCCGCCAGCTATACGGCATCGCGCCGGCGGCCGGCGAGCTGGCGGCGCGGATGTACGCCAACGTCCTGCACCGCGTGCCCGACCAGGCTGGGCTGGCGTTCTGGACGCACATCCTCGACAACCACAGCGCCACGACGGCCCAGGTGCTGGCGGCGATCTCCGAAAGTCCGGAAAACCAGGCCGGGGTCGCCGCCCTCATCGGCCACGGCATCGCCTACATACCGTTCGTCGCATGAGACAATCAGGGGCCGCTCCCCGGCCTGGGTGTCTTACATTTTCGGCGCGGCGCAGTGCTTGGCGATATAGGCGGCGTGGTCGGGGATGACGTCGACACACTTGGCGATCACCCCGCGCACGTCGTCCAGGTACTGGGCGATGTCTTCCTCGCTCTGGGTGTCGACCAGCGGGTGGTAGCCTTCGATCGGCATGTTCTGACCTTCCAGCACCTGGATCCAGCCGACCTCCGAGAACAGCTCGTTGTCGACCCGGACCACGCGGCCATGCGCCCGGTACAGGTCCATCTTGTGCTTGAGCGTCGCGGGCACATCCATCGCCGCACACTCCTGCCAGAACGCGGCGTCGGTGCGCTGGTTCAGCTTGTAGTGCAGGATGATGAAGTCGCGGATGCGCTCGTACTCGAAGCGCGACTGGCGGTTGAATTCGGCCACGTCCACCGGGTTGAAGCCCGCGTCCGGGAAGAAGTCGATCAGGCGCTGGATCGTCGACTGGATCAGGTGGATGCTGGTCGATTCGATCGGCTCCAGGAAGCCCGATGCCAGGCCCACCGCCACCACGTTCTTGTTCCAGCCCAGCTTGCGCATGCCGGTGGTGAACTTGATCAGGCGCGGATCGGCCAGCGGCTTGCCGTCCAGGTTGGACAGCAGGACGTTGGCCGCCTCGTCCTCGCTGATGAAGCGGCTGCAGAACACGTGGCCGTTGCCGGTGCGGTGCTGCAGCGGAATGCGCCACTGCCAGCCGGCGTTGTGCGCGGTGGCGCGGGTGTAGGGCGTGACCACCGGAACCGATTCGCAAGGCACGGCCAGCGCGCGGTCACAGGGTAGCCAATGGGTCCAGTCCTCGTAGCCGGTCTTGAGAGTCTGCTCGATCAGCAAGCCGCGGAAGCCCGAGCAGTCGAGGAACAGGTCGCCCTCGACCCGGGTGCCGTTCTCCAGCACCACCGCCTCGATCCAGCCGTCCGTCTCGCGCTGCACCACCTGGTTGATCTTGCCCTCGGTGCGCACCACCCCACGCTGCTCGGCCAGCTTGCGCAGAAACTTGGCGTACAGGCTGGCGTCGAACTGGTAGGCGTAGGTGATGTCGCCCAGCGGCGAATTGCGCACCTCCTGCGAGGCGGGCATGAATTTGTTGGCCTTGGCCGCCATGCGCGTGATCGAGTATTCCTCGAGCGGGGCGGCGCGGCCCAGCTGGCGCATCTTCTGCCAATACTGGTCGAAGGGGACGGTGGCCAGGTCCTGGCCCAGACGGCCGAAGCCGTGCATGTAGCGGTCGCCCTGCTTGCCCCAGTTGACGAATTCCACCCCCAGCTTGTACGTGCCCTGGGTGGCGCGCATGAACTCGGTCTCGTCGATGCCGACGATGCGGTTGTAGCGCTGGATCATCGGAATGGTCGCTTCACCCACGCCCACGATGCCGATCTCGTCGGATTCGACCAGCCGGATGTTGTAGCGTCCATTGAGCAGGGTGGCAAGCGCGGTGGCGCTCATCCAGCCGGCGGTGCCGCCGCCGACGATCACGATGTCCTTGATAGCTTTCTGCATGATCTGCCTTCTAAAGAAAACAACCCCTGAGGGCCTGCGCCGTCAGGGGTTGCATTGTAGCGACTCTGGCTTAGAACTTGTAGTTCAGGCCGAACTGGTAGGTACGGCCGTACACCACTTTGTTCGTGACCGCGTCAGGCGACTCGGTGAACTCCTGGTACGGTGCATTGTTCCAGTTGTTGGCCTGGGCGTACAGCGACACGCCTTTCAGGTAACCAGTCTGGAACTCGTAGGACAGCTGGAAGTCCACGATGGTCTCGCCCTTGATGAAGGTGAGCTGCTGGTTGTCCTGGAAGTCCGACACGGTGCCCAGGAAGTCCGAACGCTTGCGCGCTGCGGCGGCGATCTGGAAGCCGTTCTTCTCGTAGTACAGACGCAGGTTGGTCACGCGCTTGGACAGGCCAGGCAGCGGGATCGACACTTTCGGCGAGTTCACGTTGGCAAAGCCGAAAGCCGGCAGCTCGATGGCGCTGGTCGTATCCGAGTGGTTCAGCAGGGCGCCGAAACCATCCAGGTAGGACGTGAACATCGAGAACGGCACGTTCACAGCCAGTTCGAAGCCGTGGATGTTGCCGCCTTCGCCGTTGGTCGGCTGGGTGAACAGACCCTGGGTCGAACCCTTGTACGGACCGCTCAGCGGCAGCGGCGTGGTCGGGGTCACGAACGGGCCGAAGTCGTAGTTACGCGGCGCACGCAGGATGTAGGTATCCAGTTTCTTGTAGAAACCGGCCAGGCTGACATAGCCCTTGTTGCCGAAGTACTTCTCGTACGACAGGTCGAAGGCCTTGGCGCGGAACGGCTTCAGGTTCGGGTTGCCGCCCGAGCCGGT
>DASRUW010000190.1:0-23581 GCA_035655255.1 Telluria sp.
CACGGCGAGTCCACCTGGAATCTGGACAACCGCTTCACCGGGTGGACGGACGTCGACCTGACTGAAAAAGGCGCCGCCGAAGCGCGCCAGGCCGGCAAGATCCTGAAGGAAGCCGGCTTCACCTTCGACCTGGCCTACACCTCGGTGCTCAAGCGCGCGGTCCGTACCCTGTGGCTGACGCTGGACGAGATGGATCTGATGTGGCTGCCGATCAGGAACGACTGGCGCCTGAACGAGCGCCACTACGGCGCCCTGCAGGGCCTGGACAAGGCCGAAACGGCCGCCAAGTTCGGCGACCAGCAGGTGCTGGTCTGGCGCCGCAGCTACGACGTGCCGCCGCCCCCGCTGGCCGCGGACGACGAGCGCGCCTCGTTCAACGACCCGCGCTACGCCGGCCTGTCGCGTGAGCAGATTCCGCTCACCGAGTGCCTGAAGGACACGGTGGCGCGCGTGCTGCCGGCCTGGAACGACGAGCTGGCCCCCGCCATCAAGGCCGGCCGCCAGATCCTCGTCTCGGCCCACGGCAACAGCCTGCGCGCCCTGATCAAGATGCTCGACGGCATCAGCGACGAGGACATCGTCGGCCTGAACATCCCCAACGGCCAGCCGCTG
The DNA here is from genome assembly GCA_035655255.1 of Telluria sp. Lineage (GTDB taxonomy): Bacteria > Pseudomonadota > Gammaproteobacteria > Burkholderiales > Burkholderiaceae_D > Telluria. The sequence continues at coordinate 613 of DASRUW010000190.1, forward strand.
GTGTACGAGCTCGACGCCGACCTGAAGCCGATCCGCCACTACTACCTGGGCGACCAGGAGGCGATCGCCGCGGCCATGGCGGCCGTGGCCAACCAAGGCAAGGCCAAGGCAGCTTGAAACACCTGTGGTGGAGGGCGGCCCTGGCCGCCGCCCTGATCGTGGCCGCGGACGGGGCGTTCGCGGCCAAGCAGACCGAGCGCAGCAAGCAAAAGCTGTCCGCGGAGCGCGCGCGCGCCGGCATCCAGCAGAAGCTCGCCCAGCTCAAGAAGGACATCGACAAGACCGAGGCCCAGAAGGACGACGCGGCCGACGCCCTGGCCGAGTCGGAAGAGGCCATCTCCAACGCCAACCGCTCCCTGCGCGAGCTGGCCGACGAACAGACGCGCACCAACCAGAAGCTGCAGGACCTGGACGCCGAACGCGCCAAGCTGCAGGCGACGGTGGACGCGCAGAAGGCGCGCATCGTCAAGCTCCTGCGCCAGCACTACGTGGCCGGCAACGAGGACCGCATCAAGCTGCTCCTCTCCGGCGACGACCCGAACCGCATCAACCGCGACCTGCAGCTGATGGCCTACGTGTCCAAGGCCCAGGCCAGGCTGCTGGACGGCCTGCGCAAGAACCTGGCCGCGGTGGAAGCGAACCAGGAGCAGACCCAGAACGCCAAGGACGAACTGGAAGAGATCGCCCAGGAGCAGCGCGAGCAGAAGGCCACGCTGGAAAAGGAAAAAACCAAGCGCGCCGGCCTGCTCGGCACCCTGTCGAAACGGCTGGTGGCCCAGCGCAAGGAGGCGGGCAACCTGGAACGCGACGAGAAGCGCCTGTCCGCCCTGGTCGACAACCTGGCGCGCCTGATCAAGGAGCAGCAGGAAGCCGCGGCCGCCGCCGCCAAGAAGCGCCAGGAGCAGCTGGCCGCCCGCGCCGCCGCGCGCGCCAAGGCCCAGGCCGAGCGCGAACGCCTGGCCAAGCTCAATGCCGCCAAGCCGGGCGAGAGCAAGGCCTCCGTGCCGTTCAAGCCGACCGACCCGATCGACGACGTCAAGAACCCGGACGAGGACAAGGCCGAGGAACAGCAGGAAGTGGTGCTCGGCCCGGCCGCGCCGGACGGCGCCTTCGCCAAGCTCAAAGGCCTGATGCGCGCGCCCATGGCCGGCAAGATCGTCACCCGCTTCGGCACCAAGCGCGCCGCCGACCAGGTGGCGTGGAAGGGCATGTTCATCAAGGCGCCGGAAGGTACGGACGTGCACGCGGTGGCCCAGGGCCGGGTGGTGTACGCGGGCTGGATGCGCGGTTGGGGCAACCTGGTGGTGATCGACCACGGCAACGACTACATGAGCGTGTACGGCTACGCCCAGTCGGCCCTGAAGCGCGTGGGCGACCTGGTGAAGGCGGGCGACGCGATCGCCACGGCCGGCAGTACGGGTGGCAACGAGGAATCGGGTCTATACTTCGAAGTACGGCATCTCGGCCGCGCGGTCGACCCGGGGGCCTGGGTCAAGTTCTGAAGGCATCGATATGAAATTGAAAAGCATGGGCCTGGTCGGCGTCGGCATGGTGGCGGGTGTCGCCCTGTCGCTCCAGTTCTCCGCCTTCGCGCAGCGCGCCGCCGGCTCGCCCCTGCCGCTGGACGAACTGCGCCAGCTGGCCGACGTGTACGGCATCATCAAGTCGGACTACGTGGAGCCGGTGGACGACAAGAAGCTGCTGCAGGAAGCTATCAGCGGCATGGTCGCCTCGCTCGATCCGCACAGCGTCTACCTCGATGCGAAAGCCTTCCGCGAAATGCGCGAGAACGTGGCCGGCAAGTTCGTCGGCCTCGGGATCGAGGTGGCGAGCGAGGACGGCTACGTGAAGATCGTCTCGCCGATCGAGGATTCGCCGGCCTTCCGCGCCGGCATCAAGTCCGGGGACCTGATCACCCGCATCGACAGCACGCCGATCAAGGGCATGTCGCTGGACGACGCCATCAAGCGCATGCGCGGCGCGCCCGGCTCCAAGGTGGTGCTGACCGTCGCCCGCCGCGGCGAGGACAAGCCGTTGATCTTCCCGCTCGTGCGCGCCGAGGTGCACGTGCAGAGCGTGAAGGCGAAAGTGATCGAGCCGGGCTACGGGTGGCTGCGCATCAGCCAGTTCCAGGAGTCGACCCTGGACGACATGGCCGCCAAGGTGAAGTGGCTGTACCAGCAGGACCCGAACCTCAAGGGGCTGGTCCTCGACCTGCGCAACGATCCGGGCGGCCTGCTGCCCGGCGCGGTCGGCGTCTCGGCCGCCTTCCTGCCCAAGGACCAGGAGATCGTCTCCACCATCGGCCAGCTGCCGGACTCGAACCAGGTGTTCTACGGCCGCAAGGAGTTCTACGCCAGCCGCGCCGGCAACGACCCGCTGGTGGGCCTGCCGGAGCAGATCAAGAAGGTGCCCATGGTGGTGCTGGTGAACACCGGCTCCGCTTCCGCGTCCGAGATCGTGGCCGGCGCCCTGCAGGACTACAAGCGCGCCATCGTGATGGGCACCCAGACCTTCGGCAAGGGCTCGGTCCAGACCCTGCGCCAGCTGACGGCCGACACCGCGGTCAAGCTCACCACGGCGCGCTACTACACGCCGAACAAGCGCTCGATCCAGGCGCGCGGCATCGTCCCGGACCTGATGGTCGACGAGACGCCGAACGGCGATGGCCTGAATGCGCTGCGCGTGCGCGAGGTCGACCTGGACAAGCATCTGTCCAACGTGGCCACGCCGGTGACCGACAAGGGCCACCGCGATGCGCTGGAAGAAGAACAGCGCATGGCCGCGCTGGACCGTGCGCGCAAGCCGGTCGAATTCGGCGGCGCGGACGACTTCCAGCTGACGCAGGCGCTGAACCACTTCAAGGGCAAGCCGGTCCAGCTCTCGAAGGCCGAACCGCGGCCCGAGCAGCCTGAGGCCCAGCCCAAGGCCAAGCCGGACACCAAGCCGGCGGAACTGCACAAGTAACGGTGGACGACGCCCAGCTGCTGCGCTACTCGCGCCACATCCTGCTCGACGAGATCGGCATCGAAGGGCAGGAGAAGCTGCTCGCGGGGCGCGCCCTCGTGATCGGGGCCGGCGGGCTGGGCTCTCCGGCCGCGCTGTACCTGGCCTCGGCCGGTGTCGGCAGTATCACCATCGTCGACGACGACGCGGTCGACCTCACCAATCTGCAGCGCCAGATCGCGCACACGACGGCCCGCGTCGGCCAGCCCAAGGCCGATTCGGCCCGGGAAGCCATGCTGGCGCTGAACCCCGGCATCGCCGTCCATGCCCTGCGCGAGCGCGCGGACGCGGACCGCCTGCTGGCGCTGGCGCGCGGCGCCGACGTCGTGCTCGACTGCTCGGACAACTTCGCCACCCGCCACGCCGTCAACCGCGCCTGCTTCGCGGCCGGGGTGCCGTTGGTGTCGGGCGCCGTGATCCGCTTCGACGGGCAGATCAGCGTGTACGACCCGCGCGATCCGGCTTCGCCCTGCTACTCCTGCCTGTTCCCGGAAGACCAGCGCTTCGAGGACGTGGCCTGTTCCACGATGGGCGTGTTCGCGCCCCTGGTCGGCGTGGTCGGCGCGATGCAGGCGGCGGAGGCGCTCAAGCTGCTGGCCGGCGTCGGCAGCTCGCTGGCGGGCAGGTTGCTGTTGTTGGACGGGCGCACGATGGAGTGGAGCGAAATCCGCGTCGCCCGCAATCCCGAATGCGGCGTGTGCCGCCAACGCTGAAGGAGTCAGCATGAAGCATCTGGTCCTCGCGCTCGGCGCCGCCTGCGCGCTGAACGCCTACGCCGCCACCCAGACCACGCGCTACGACATCTACGTCGAAAACGGCAAGCGCGCCGGCGAGCAGGTGGTCGAGCGCGACGACGACGGCCAGGTGCGCGTGCGCTACATCTTCAAGGACAACGGCCGCGGGCCCGAGCTGACGGAGCAGATCCGCTATGCGCCGGACGGCACCATGGCCAGCTACGCGGCGCGGGGCAACTCCACCTTCGGCGCGGTGGTGGACGAGCGCTTCGAGGTGCGCGACGGCGTGGCGCGCTGGCATTCGACCAGCGAGCAGGGCGAGCGCAAGTCCGATGGCGGCGCGCTGTACCTCCCGCTGAACAAATCCTACGAGTTCTGGTCCGCCGCCACCGGTGCGCTGGCCGCGCGCGGCGACGCCGGCCTGCCGCTGCTGCCATCGGGGCTGCTGCGCGCGCGCATGCTGGAGGAGCTGGCGGTGAGCGCGGAAGGCGGCCGCGCGCAGACCCTGCGGCTGCTGGCGCTGACCGGCATCGGGCTGGAGCCGACCTTCGTGTGGACCACGGCGGAAGCCAAGCCGCGCCTGTTCGCGTTCATCGAGCCCGGCAACCTGGCGCTGATCGAGCAGGGCTGGCAAGGCGCCGTGCCCACGCTGAAGGAACGCCAGAAAGCTGCCGAGACGCGCATGCTGGAGGACCTGGCCAAACAGCTGCAGCATCCCTTGTCGGGTCTCACCGTGGTGAAAAACGCGCGCGTGTTCGACAGCGACAAGGCAGTCCTGACCGCGCCGATGGACGTGTACGTGCTGCGTGGCCGCATCAGCGCGGTGCTGCCGGCCGGTTCGCCCGTGCGCGACGCGGACAACGTGCTCGATGCCGCCGGGCGCGTCCTGCTGCCCGGCCTGTTCGACATGCATGCCCACGTGGGCCGCTGGGACGGCGGCCTCAATCTCGCCGCCGGCGTGACCAGCGTGCGCGACATGGGCAACGACAACGCGCAGCTGCAGATGATGCTGGACGAAACGGCGCAAGGCCGCCTGCTCGGCCCGCAGATCGTGCCGGCCGGTTTCCTGGAAGGGGAAAGCCCGTACTCGGCCAACAGCGGCTTCGTGATCAAGGATCTGGACGAAGCGAAGAAGGCCGTCGACTGGTACGCCGAACGCGGCTACCCGCAGCTCAAGATCTACAACTCCTTCCCCAAGGCGATCCTGAAGGAGACGGTGGCCTACGCCCACAGCCGCGGCATGCGCGTGTCCGGCCACATTCCGGCCGGCCTGCGCGCCTTCGAGGCGCTGGACGCGGGCTACGACGAGATCCAGCACATCAACCAGGTGATGCTGAACTTCCTGGCCACGCCGCAGACGGAGACGCGCACGCTGGAACGCTTCATCCTCCCGGCCGAGAAGACGGCGGGCCTGGATTTCGATGCGCGCGTGGTCAAAAATTTCATTTCGCGGCTCAAAATGAAACAAATCGTCATCGACCCCACGCTGTCGGCCTTCGCCTTCCTGAAGCAGAAGGATGGCGACCTGAACGAGCCCTTCGCTCCCGTGGCGGAGCACATGCCGCCGGACGTCAAGCGCGGCTTCTACGTCGGCACCATGAAGATTCCGGACGAAGCGACCCTGCACCGCTACGAGAAGTCCTACGGCAAGATGGTCGAATTCGTCGGCCGTATGCATAAAGCCGGGGTGCCGATCGTCGCCGGCACCGACGACCTGGCGGGCTTCACCCTGCAGGCGGAACTGCAAATGCTGGTCAAGGCCGGCCTGACCCCGGCCCAGGCCCTGCAGGTCGCCACCCGCAACGGCGCCAAGTACACCCGCACCGAGCACGAACGCGGCTCCATCGCTCCCGGCAAGCTGGCCGACCTGGTGCTGGTGGACGGCGACCCGACCCGCGACATTGCCGACATCCGCAAGGTCGCCGCCGTCATCACGCGCGGCTACGTGATCTGGCCGCGCGAGGTGGACCAGGCGCTCGGCATCGCGCCCTTCGTGGAGCGTCAGCCGGAGCTGATTCGCGCGACCAAACACTAAGCGGCCTCTAAGCCGCGACGCGCTATACTCCGGTATTCGTCAATCTTAGTATTTGAACTATGCATACAGCCTCCGCAGTCTCCAACCGCCGCCGCGAGCGCGGCTTCACGCTGGTCGAGATCATGGTGGTCGTGGTGATCATCGGTATCCTCGGCGCGCTGATCGTGCCCAAGCTGCTCGGACGGACCGGGGAGGCGCGCGTGACCGCGGCCAAGGCGGACATTGCCAGCCTGGCCAACGCGCTCAAGCTCTACAAGCTGGACAACCTGCGCTATCCGACCACGGAACAGGGCCTGCAAGCGCTCGTGACCAAACCGACCGCCGGCCCGGCCGCCAACGGCTGGAAGGCGGGCGGCTACCTGGACAAGCTGCCCAAGGACCCGTGGGGCAACGCCTACCAATATCTCTCCCCGGGCATCCATGGTGAAGTGGACATCTTCTCGCTGGGCGCCGACGGCCAGCCTGGCGGCGCCGGCGAAGACGCCGATATCGGCAACTGGGAGTAAGGTGCGCGCCGCGCGCGGCTTCACCCTGGTGGAGGTGATGGTCGTGATGGTGATCATCGGGATCACCCTCGGCCTGGTCACCGTCAACGTGCTTCCCAGCCAGCGCCAGAACCTGCAGGCCGAGGCCCAGCGCATCGCCCTGCTGCTGCAGTTGGCGCGCGACGAGGCCATCGTGCGCAACACCCCGGTCGCCTTCGAGGCGGAGCCGGACCGCTACCGCTTCCTGGTGCGCGGCGAGAAAAGCTGGGACACCGTGCCCGGCGACGACCTCCTGCGCGAGCGTCCGTTCAAGACCGCGCCGATCTCGCTGTCGATCGATCCGCCCGGCGCCGGCAGCGGCAATCCGCTGCGCATCGTGTTCGGCCGCGAACCGGTCGACAAACCCTTCGTCCTGACCCTGGCCGACGGCGACAACACGGTCGCCATCCGGGCCGACGGGGTCGGCCATTTCAACGTGGAGTAGACATGCGCGGCGCACGCGGGTTCACCTTGCTGGAAGTGCTGGTGGCGCTGGTCATCGTCGGCACCGCCCTGGGCGCGTCCCTGCGCGCGGTGGGCAGCCTGACCGCCAACAGCACCGGCCTGCGCGCCGCGATGATGGCCACCTGGTCGGCCGAGAACCGCCTGGTGCAGGTGCGCCTGACCCGCGAGTTCCCCGAGGTCGGCAAGCGCAGCTTCGAGTGCCCGCAGGGCGACCTGCACTTCATGTGCGAGGAAGAGATCCTGCTCACCCCCAACCCCAGCCTGCGCCGGATCGAAGTGTCGGTGTACGAGGTGGAGCGGCCCGAGCGCCGCATCATCAAGCTGGTCCAACTGGTGATGCGCGAATGAAGGCGCGCGGCTTCACGCTCGTCGAGTTGCTGGTGGCGATCAGCATTCTCGCCATAGTCGCGGTGCTGGGCTGGCGTGGCCTGGACGGCATCGTGCGCGCCCGCGCCACGCTCACGCAGCAGATGGAAACCACGCGTGGGATGCAGCTCGCCTTCGCGCAGATGGAAAGCGATGCCGAGCACCTGGCCGTCAACCGCGACCTGCTCCAGAACCGGCCTTACCTGGTGGCCGACAACACCCGCATGGCGCTGGTGCGCATGGTGAACGCGGACTTCGAGCCGGCACGCCTGCAGGTGGTGTCGTACCGGATCGAGAACGGCACCCTGACGCGGCGCGAATCCCTGGCCACGCGCGACCTGTCCCAGATCGACCTGTTCTGGAAAGCCGCGCTGTCGGACAACGATCCGAATCCGCCGGTGCGCCTGCAAACGGGCGTGGCGTCGATGAACGTGCAGATCTTCCTGAACGGGCTGTGGGTGGTTGCCACGCCGCCTTCCGCCACCATTGCGCCCAAGGGAATCATCCCGGGCCTGCAGGTCTCCTTGCAGACGGACGGTGTGGAAAAACCGATGGTCAAGTCCTTCCTGCTGGGAGGCACATGAAGCGGCGTTCCTTGTACCGCCAGCGCGGTGTGGCCGTGGTGACGGCCCTGCTGCTGACGACGCTGGCCGTGACCATCGTCGCCAGCCTGTTCTGGCAGCAGCAGGTGCAGGTGCGCTCGATGGAGAACCAGCGCCTGCACCTGCAGACGCGCTGGATCCTGCGCGGCGCCCTGGACTGGGCCCGCCTGGTGCTGCGCCAGGACTGGCGCGACAACCCGAATTGGACCACGCTGGATGCCGTTTGGAACACGCCGCTCATGGAGACGCGCCTGGACCAGTACATCGAACGTGACCGGATGGAAGGCGAAACCTTTGACGCGACAATTTCGGGACGGATCACGGACGCCTCCTCGCGTTACAATCTGGCGAATCTGTCGGATGCCAACCAGCTGACGTTCTACCGGACGCTGCTTCGCAACCTGCAGATCGACGAAAGCCTCGCGCAGCGCACCTTCGATTTCATGCAGCGCGCGGCGGCCGGCGGCCAACCGGCGCAGCAAGGCGGCGCGCAGCGCGCCCGCCCGCTGCCGCTGACGGCGGTGGACGATCTGCTGGCGGTCGAAGGCTACACGCTGCAGGTAGTGGACAAGCTGCGGCCGTTCGTCATCGTGCTGCCGGAATCGGCGACGAAGATCAACGTGAACACCGCGCCCGCCGAAATCCTGGGCGCGTTGATGGGCAAGGGAATGGGAGAGGGGGCGGCCTTGGCGGCCAAGCGCAAGCAGCTGTCCTACTGGCGCGACGAGGCCAACTTCAAGGCCGACGCGCAGCAGGTGGCCGGGGGCGGCCAACCGCTGCAGATCCCGGTCGCAGTGAACAGCGAGTTCTTCCTGGCGCAGAGCCGGATCAAGCTGGATCGGGCGGCGCTGAACGCCGAGGCTCTCATTCGGCGCAAGGCAAACGAAGTGACCCTGGTGTGGATTCGCCAGAATTGAACAACGAAAGAGACATTCTTTGACGACGCTATATCTTCGAATGCCGGCCCGGGCCGAAGGCGAAGGCGCACAAGTGCCTTATGCGCTGGTGGGCGATGGCGGCAACGTGATGCAGCAGGGCGCCGGCTCGCTGCGCGGCTTGGCCGACCTGGCCGCGGGCGCGCGCCGCGTGCAGCTGCTGCTGGCCGCCTCGGACGTCACGCTGGTCCACGTGAAGGTGCCGCCGCTGCCGGCTGCCAAGCTGCGTGCGGCCTTGCCGGGTCTCGTCGAGGACCTGATCCTGTCCGACCCGGCCGATTGCGCCATCGTCGCCGCTCCCGCCGTGTCGCCGGACGGCACCCGAACCATCGCCGTCGTGCAGCGCGCCTGGTTCGAGGCTCTCGTCAAATCCGTGCTGGCGCTGGGCGTGCGCAGCGTCGGCGCCTTGCCCTTGCAGCTATGCCTGCCCCTGCAACCGGGCGGTGCGTCCGCCGCCCTCGAAGCGCGGGAACTGGCCGTGCGCACCGGCCTGTACGAGGGCCTGGGTTTGGCGTTGGACGAAGCGCCCGCAGCCGCCCTGGCGACCGCGCGCGCGCTGGCCGCGGACGCGCCCCTGACCGTGTATGCGCCGCAGGCCTTGGTAACCGAGCTGCGCAACGCCGCCGCCGGCATGAGCCCCACCGTGACGGTGGAGGCGGAGAGCTGGGGCGAATGGATCGCGGGCGCCAAGAGCACGACGCTCGACCTCGTGCCCGCGCTGGGCAGCGCCGGCGTGCAGAAGCGCGACTGGCAGCAGTGGCGCTGGGCCGTGCGCCTGGCCGTGGCGGCCGTGGTGATCAACCTGATCGGCCTGAACGTGCAGTGGCTGCGCCTGAAGCGCGAAGCCGACGCCGTGCGTCAGTCGATCAACCAGACCTTCAAGGCCGCCTACCCGAACCAGCCGATCGTCGATGCGGTGGCGCAGATGAAGCAGAACGTGTCGCGGGCCCGCGCCAGTGGCGGGCAGGTCGGACCAAACGAATTCACCTTCCAGGCGGCCGCGTTCGGCGAGGCGGTGCGCGCGCTGGCGCGCAAGCCGGCCATCGCGTCGCTCGAATACCGCGACGGCGGCAGCATCGTCAAGGTGCGCCCGGACAGCTTCGACCGCGCCAGCCTGGAACAGCTGCGCGTGGCCATGGCGGCGCGCGGCCTGACATTGATCGATGACGGCCCCACCTGGCGTCTGGGCAGCGGCGGGGTACGCAAATGAACATGCCGAACAAGTTCAATCAGTTGAAGGAAAGCGCGCTGGTGTACTGGAACGCGCGCACCGAGCAGGAACGCAAGTTCCTCGCCATCGGCGGCGCGGTGGTGGCGCTGGCGCTGCTCTACGCCATCTTCATCGACCCGGCGCTGAGTGGCCGCGCCCAGCTGCGCAAGGCGCTGCCGGAGTTGCACCAGCAGGCCGCGCAGGTCCAGTCGCTGGCGGCCGAAGCGGCCGAACTGGCGCGCCAGCCCGCTACCCAGGTGGTGCCGATGACACGCGAGAGCCTGACTTCCAGCCTGGCCGCGCGCGGCCTCAAGGCCGAATCGATCACGCTGACCGGCGAGTTCGCACGGGTGCAGGTGAAGGGCGCATCTTTTGCCGGACTAGTGACCTGGCTTGACGCCCAGCGCCGCGAGAGCCACATCACCGCGCAGGACGTGAACCTCGTCGCCCAGGGCGGCGAAGGCCTGGTCGACGGCACCGTCACCTTGCGCCAGGCCGCGGGAGGCGCGCAGTGAAGCGCACATTCTTCTGGCTTGCCGCGATCGCGCTCGCCGTGGGGCTGACGGTGGCAGCCTTCCTGCCGGCCGCGTGGCTGGGGCAGATCGTGGAGAGCCAGACGGGCGGCCGCATCACGCTGGGCGACCCGCAAGGCTCGCTGTGGAACGGCTCCGCCTTCATCGGCGGCGCGGCCGGGCCCAATGGCGCGGTGACGCCGCTGCTGCCCGGCCGCTTTCAATGGCATCTGTCGCCGCTCGTGCTGGTCGGGCGCGTGCACATGCAACTCGAGAATCCCGAAGCGCTGACCCAGCCCGTGACGCTGACCGGCAGCTGGTCGCGCTGGCAGGTCAGCGCGGGGGGCCTGAAACTGCCGGCCGAAGCCTTGGCCGGCCTCGGTGCGCCGCTCAACACCATCGCGCCGAGCGGGCGCATGGCCCTGACCTGGACCACGCTGGAACTGGCCCGCGACGGCAACAGCGTCGCGGCCGTGGGCCACACGGTGCTCGATATGCAGGACATGAGTTCGCGCCTGTCGCCCGTCAAACCGCTGGGCAGCTACCGGCTGGCGTTCGACTGGAGCGGACGCCAGGCGTTATTGGCGCTGTCCACCGTGCGCGGCCCGCTGATCCTTTCCGGGAACGGCACGCTCGATGGCGGCCGCCTGCGCTTCTCCGGCCGCGCGCAAGCCGGCGACCGTTATGACGAATCCCTCGGCAATCTGCTTAACCTGCTTGGTCAGCGGCAGATGGTGGACGGCAAAAATACTATCGCGTTAGAGTTCAAATGATGAAAACGACATCTTCCCCCCGTACGGTTGTCCCCGCGCTGCGCCGGCTGTCGGCCGCGGCCCTGATGTGCTGCGCCGTCGCGGGTCCCGTGGCCTGGGCCGCGCCGCCGGAGAGCGAAACGGCCGCCCTGAACTTCGTCGGCGCGGACATCGAATCGGTCATCAAGGCCGTCGGCCACTACACCGGCGTCACTTTCGTCATCGACCCGCGCGTGAAGGGCACGATCAGCCTCGTGTCCGAAAAGTCGCTCACCAAGTCGCAGGCCTTTGCGCTGCTCACTTCCGCGCTGCGCCTGCAAGGCTATGCCGTGGTGACCGGCGACGGCTACGCCAAGGTGGTGCCGGAAGCGGACGCCAAGCTGCAAAGCTCCCCGACCCAGGTCGGCATGGGCGCGTCCAAGGCGCACGGCGACCAGGTCGTAACCCAGGTCTACCACCTCCAGTACGAATCGGCCGTCGCGCTGACCTCCGTCCTGCGCCCGCTGATCGCCCCGAACAACTCGATCACGGCCAACGCCGCCAACAACAGCCTGGTGATCACGGACTACGCGGATAACCTCAAGCGCCTGTCGAAGATCATCGCCGCGCTGGACGCGCCGGTGGCGGCCGACATCGACGTGGTGCCGGTCAAGCACGCCATCGCGACCGATATCGCCACCATGGTCAACAAACTGATGGACCCGGGCGGTCAGGACCAGGGCGGCCGCGTCAACGTGGTGGCCGATCCGCGCACCAACTCGGTCATCATCAAGGCGCCGTCGCCGGCGCGCGCCAATCTCGCCAAATCGCTGATCGTGAAGCTGGACCAGCCGACCGAGCAGGCCGGCAACGTGCATGTGGTCTACCTGAAGAACGCGGATGCCACCAAGCTCGCGCAGACGCTGCGCGCCGTCGTCTCGGGCGACACCTCCGCGATTCCCGCGCCCGGGACCGGCACGCAGGGCGGCAGCGTGGGCGCGAGCGGCACCGCCACCGGCGGCCAGCAAAGCCCACTGGGCAACGCGCCGTCCAATGCCACCAATCTCGGGCAGCAGAACCAGGCCATGGGCGGCGGCTCGGCCGGCTTCATCCAGGCCGACCCGTCCACCAACACCCTGATCATCACCGCCAGCGACGCCGTCTACCGCAACCTGCGCGGCGTGATCGACATGCTGGACGTGCGCCGCGCCCAGGTCTACATCGAGTCGCTGGTGGTGGAAGTGACGTCCAACCAGGCCGCCGACTTCGGCGTGCAGTGGCTCGGCCTGTCCGGCGACGAGAACAGCAAGTACCGCGTCGGCGGCGCCCAGGTATTCAACGCGAGCAGCGGCAACGGCCTGCTGCAGATCGCGACCAACAAGGTGCCGGGCCCGGGCTTTTCGGTCGGCGTGTTCAAGCAGATCGACGGCAAGCTGGGCCTCGGCGCCGTGGCCCACGCGCTGGAGTCGACCGGGCACGCGAACATCCTGTCCACGCCGAACATCGTCACGCTGGATAACGAGCTGTCGATCATCAAGGTCGGCCAGAACGTGCCGATCATCAGCGGCCAGTTCACCACCAACGTGGCCGGCGGCAGCGGCGCCACCACCGGCAACCCGTTCCAGACCATCGACCGCAAGGACGTGGGCCTGACCATGAAGATCCGCCCGCAGATTTCCGAAGGCGGCACGATCAAGATGGCGATCTACCACGAGACTTCGAGTGTCGACAAATCGACCCTCAACAGCCCCTCCGGCGTGACCACCAACATCCGCGTCATCGAGAACAACGTGATCGCCGATGACGGCCAGATCATCGTGCTGGGCGGCCTGATCGACGACACCGAGGGCGACTCCGAGGAGAAGGTGCGCGGCCTGGGCGACATCCCCGTGCTGGGCAACCTGTTCAAGTACCGCACCCGCGAGCGCACCAAGCGCAACCTGATGATCTTCCTGCGCCCGGTCATCGTGCGCAGCAAGGAGCAGAGCAACGCGCTGGCGACGGACCGCTACGACTTCATGCGCGCCAGCGGCGACGCGGCGCAGCCGAAGGACGACACGATCCTGCTGAAGAACCTCGGTTCGCCCGTGCTGCCGCCCCTGACCAACGGCCAGCCTCCCGCCGGCGGCGCGATGGTGCCGATGCCGCCGCCCGTCCCGGCCCCGGCCACTCCGAGCCCCGAGAAGAAGTGATGGCAACCCTGCTTCCCTACGCCTTCGCCCGCGACCACGGCCTCCTGGCCAACGCCGAGGGCGAGCCGGGCGCGCCGGTGGAGGTGTGGATCTCGCGCGCCACGCCGCCCGCCGCCATCGCCGAGGTGTCGCGCCGTTTCGGCCGCATCACGCTGCGCCAGATGGAGCGCGCGGCGCTCGACGAAGCCATCGCCGCCGCCTATTCCGGCACCGGCGGCAACGCCTCCATGGTGGCGGACGAATTCGAGGCCGACCTGGACCTGACCAAGCTGCTGGAGGACGTGCCCGCCATCGAGGACCTGCTGGAAGCGTCCGACGACGCGCCGGTGATCCGCATGATCAACGCCTTGCTCACGCAGGCGCTGCGCGAGGGCGCGTCGGACATCCACATCGAGCCGTTCGAGCAGACCTCGGTGGTGCGCTTTCGCATCGACGGCGCGCTGCGCGACATCGTCCGCCCGCGCAAGGCCATCCATGCCTCGCTGATCTCGCGCATCAAGATCATGGCGCAGCTGGACATCGCGGAAAAGCGCCTGCCGCAGGATGGCCGCATCACCCTGCGCATCGGCGGCAAGCCGGTGGACGTGCGCGTGTCGACCCTGCCGACCGGCCACGGTGAACGCGCCGTGCTGCGTCTCCTGGACAAGGAAGCCGGCCGCCTCGACCTGCAGCACCTTGGGATGGGCGCGGACCTGCTGCCGCAGTTCGACGCCCTGATCAACCAGCCGCACGGCATCGTGCTCGTCACCGGGCCGACCGGCTCGGGCAAGACCACCACGCTGTACGCCGCCCTGTCGCGCCTGAACGCGAGCACCACCAACATCATGACGGTGGAAGACCCGATCGAATACGATCTCGCCGGCGTCGGCCAGACCCAGGTCAACCCGCGCATCGACATGACCTTCGCCAAGGCCCTGCGCGCCATCCTGCGCCAGGACCCGGACGTGATCATGATCGGCGAGATCCGCGACCTGGAGACGGCGCAGATCGCCGTGCAGGCTTCGCTCACCGGCCACCTGGTGCTGGCCACCCTGCACACCAACGACGCCGCCGCCGCCGTCACGCGCCTGCTGGACATGGGCATCGAGCCTTTCCTGCTCTCGTCCTCCCTGATCGGCGTGCTGGCCCAGCGCCTGGTGCGCAAGCTGTGCCCCGTCTGCCGCAAGCAGGAGGGCGGCCAGTGGCACGCCGTCGGCTGCGACAAGTGCGGCCACACGGGCTACCAGGGCCGGGTCGGCGTGTACGAACTGCTGCAGACCGACGAGACCATCCGCGCCCAGATCCACGACCGCGCCTCCGAGGCCAGGATCCGCGCCAGCGCCCTGTCCACCGGCATGAAGACCATGCGCGAGGACGGCGAGCGCTGGCTGCGCGAAGGCGTCACCACCGAGGCCGAACTGCTGCGCGTGACGAAGGACTAAGGACCGATGCCCGCCTACCGCTACGAAGCCGTCGACGACAATGGCGTGGCCCGCAAGGGCGTGGTCAACGCGGACAGCCCGCGCGCGGCGCGCTCGGACCTGCGCGCCCAGGGCCTGACCCCGGTCGCCGTCGACGCGATCACCGGCCAGGTGGACGCGAGCGGCGCGGTGCGCCAGCGCGGCCTGGGCGAGCGCCTGTCGCAGGTCGAGCTGACCCTGTTCACGCGCCAGCTCGCGAGCCTGCTGGATGCCGGCCTCCCGCTGGAGCAGGCCTTCACGGCCCTGATGGAACAGGCCGAACGCACCTACGTGCGCGACCTGATCGCCTCGATCCGCTCCGAAGTGATGGGCGGCGCCTCATTCTCGGACGCCCTGTCGCGCCACCCGCGCGACTTCGACGAGATCTACCGCGCCCTGGTCGCCTCGGGCGAACAGATCGGCCAGATGGAGCGCGTGCTGGCGCGCCTGGCCGACTACAACGAGCGCCGCCTGGCCCTGGTGCAGAAGGTGCGCCTGGCCTTCCTGTACCCGGCCATCGTGACCTGCGTGGCGTTCGCGATCGTGATCTTCCTGCTCACCTACGTGGTGCCGCAGATCGTATCCGTGTTCGCCAACACCAAGCAGAAGCTGCCGTTCCTGACGGTCATGATGCTGGGCGTGTCGAATTTCGTGCGCGCCTACGGCATCTACGTCGCGCTGTTGCTGATCGGCGCCTTCACCGCCTGGCGCCGCGCGCTGCGCAACCCGGAGCTGAAGCTGCGCTGGCACACCTGGCTGCTCACCGCCCCGCTGTACGGCAAGTTCGAGCGCAGCATGAACACCGCGCGCTTCGCCAGCACGCTGGCGATCACCACCGGCTCCGGCGTGCCGATCCTGCGCGCGCTCGACACCAGCCGCGATACCCTGTCCAACGCGGCGATGAAGCAGCTGGTCGAGCAGGCCACGGCCAGCGTGCGCGAGGGCGCGAGCCTGGCGCGCGCGCTGTCGGTCCAGAAGCATTTCCCGCCCATGCTGGTGCACATGATCCGCGCCGGCGAGATCACCGGCGAGCTACCGGCCATGCTGGAACGCGCGGCCGACGCGCAGCAGCAGGACCTGGAGCGGCGCGCCCTCACCATCGCCGGCCTGCTCGAACCCGCGCTGATCCTCGGCATGGGCCTGGTGGTGCTGCTGATCGTGCTGGCCGTGCTGATGCCGATCATCGAGATTAACCAGCTGGTGCGGTAACCAAGGATGACGATGAAGCGTTTGCCCCTGATCTCCACTGTCCTCGCGCTGGCCGCGCTGTCGGCTTCCTGCGCCTACTGGGCCTTGCAGTTGTACCAGCCGCCGCAGCGGCCCATCGCCGCGCCGCCGCCGGCCGCCGTGGTGGAGCCGCCGATCGAGGCGGCCACCACCCTGTTCGGCGGCCAGCAGGTCGCCGCTGCCGTCAGCAACTACCAGCTGACCGGCGTGGTCGCCGCCGGCGGTGCCGACAGCGCCGCGATCATCGTCGCCGACGGCAAGACGCCGCAGGCGGTCAAGGTCGGCAAGGAAGTCGCGCCCGGCGTGGTGGTCAAGGAAGTGCGCGCGCGCTACGTGATGCTGTCCGATGGCGGCGTCATGAAGCGCCTGGACCTGCCGGAAGCGAAGCCGGCGGCTGTGACGCCTGACACGGCGGCGCCACTGGTTCCCAACGCCGTGCCGCCCCAGCCCGCGCCTGTCCCCGCGCCGCAACCGGCCGCGCCGCCGAGCAATCCGCCGCCGCCCAGCCTGCAGATGCCGACGCCGATGCGCGGCACCGGCGGCCCCGTCGACCCCCCGCAGCAGCAATAAGCCGATGCGCGCCCTGCGTGTGCTGCTGTTGGCCTGCTGCGTCCTGCAAGCGGCCTCATCCGTAGCGGCGGAGGCGGAACCGGCGCCGGCCGAGCCGCACCGTCCGCGCGTCGCGCTGGTGCTGTCCGGCGGCGGCGCGCGCGGCTTCGCCCACATCGGCGTGCTGCGCGTGCTGAACGAGATGCACATCCCGGTCGACATCGTGGTCGGCACCAGCATGGGCAGCGTGGTCGGCGGCGCCTTTGCCGCCGGCGCCTCCGTGCGCGACCTGGAAGGCATCGCGCGCGACACCGACTGGGACCGCGTCATCGCCGACCGCCCGCCGCGCGACGCGCTCGCGTTCCGGCGGCGCGAGGAAGACATCCTGCTCCCGTCGCGCATCGAATTCGGCGTCAGCCGCGACGGCCTGACCCTGCCGCCCGGCGCGGCCAGCAATTCGGCGCTGGAGGCGGCGCTGAACAAGGTGCTCCCGCCCGGCACCCGCGACAAGCCGGTGAGCCAGCTGCCGCTGCCGTTCCGCTCCGTCGCCTCCGACCTCGTGAGCGGCGAACTGGTGGACCTGGTCGACACCCCGCTGTTCCTCACCATCCGCGCCTCGCTCGCGGTGCCCGGCGTGTTCGCGCCGGTGCGCGTGCATGACCGGCTGGTGGCCGACGGCGGCCTGGTGCGCAACCTGCCGGTCGACATGGCGCGCAAGATGGGCGCGGACATCGTCATCGCCGTCAACGTCGGCACGCCGCTGGCGCCGGAGAAGGACCTGCACAGCGCGATCGGCGTGGCGCAGCAGATGCTCAACATCCTCACCGAGCAGAACGTGCAGCGCTCGCTCAAGGAGCTGCAGCCGCAGGACATCCTGATCTCGCCTGACCTGAACGGCATCACCTTCCTCGACTTCAAGCGCCACGAGGCGGCCATCCGCGCGGGCGAGCAGGCCGCGCGCGCGCTGGCGGCACGCCTGGCGCCGCTGGCGGTGCCGGCGCCGGACTACGCGCTGCTGGAAAACCGCCGCCTGGCGCCGCCCGCGCTGGACGACACGCCGCTGCCGCTGGCCCACCTCGAGGTGCGCGGCGCGGGCGACATCAACGCCAAGGCGCTGGCCGCGCAGACTGGCTTGCTGAAGGGCGAACCGGTCACGCGCGAGCAGGTGCGCGCGGCGGCGGACACGCTATGGGGCCGCGGCGACCTGGCGCGCGTGGAAAGCGAAATCTCCGACAACGGCGGCAAGCGCAGCGTGGTGATCCGCGCCACGGAGGCGCCATGGGCCAGCAACCGCGTGCGCTTCGGCCTGGAGCTGGGCAGCGACTTCGACGAGGCGAACAGCTTCGCGTTCAAGCTGATGCACGTGAAGTCGAACCTCAACGGCTGGGGCGGCGAGCTGCGCACGGTGGCGCGCATCGGCACCGCGCGCGAGCTGGGGGTGCAGTACTTCCAGCCGCTGGGACCGGGCTCGCCCTGGTACGTCTCGCCGACGTTCGCCCTCGGCACTTCGGCTACCGACGTCTTCGTCGAAGGCCGGCGCCTGATGCGGCTCGGCTTCACGGGCCGCAGCGCGGCGCTGGCGCTGGGACGCGAACTGGGCAACTGGGGCGACGTGCAGGCCGGTGTCACGCGCCAGCGCGCCACGCTCAGCACCGTCATCCCCGACAGCGGCGCCGCGCCGCAGATCGCCTGGGACACCACCCAGTTCCTGCGCTACCGGGTCGACACGCTCGATTCGCTGGCCTTCCCCACGCGCGGCGCGCTGCTCGAAGCGCGGGTGGAGCATTCGCAGGGCGGCGGCGAGAACGGCGAGCGCCTGGCGCAATCGGCCATCGTGGGCATGGGCGCCTTCCATACCGGCGAGTGGGCCGGCCACGTGTACGGCGAATGGGCGCATGCGCGCAGCGGCACGGCGCCGATCTCTCTGGGGGGCTTCCTGCGCCTGTCCGGCACCGCGCCGGATTCGATCCAGGGCCGCAGCGTGCTGTTCGCGCGCCTGGCCATGGCGCGCCGCATCGCGGCCCTGCCGTCGACGCTGGGGGGCGCGCTGCGCGCCGGCTTCTCGCTGGAAGCGGGCGGCGGCTACGACCCCACCTACTCCTCGCTGCGCGACGTGGCCTTCCGCCAGGCCGTGTCGGGCTTCCTCGCGGTCGACACCCGCTTCGGCCCGGCCTACCTGGCGGCCGGCGCGACCAAGAACGGCGACCGCACCTTCTACATCTTCCTCGGCCCGGTCTGGTGAAGCGGTGCGCCGGGCCGGCGCAGCGCGGTGAAGGCGCCGAACTCCCACGAGCGAAAGCCCACCAGCAGGGTGAAGCCGTCGCGCTCGGGCGCGGCCAGGCGGCGGTCGTTCTGGTGCATGCGCGCCAGGTCGCCGGCCAGCTGCTGGATGCGCGCCACCAGCTCCTGCGCGCTGGGCAGGGACAGGCGGGCGGGGAGGCACATCAATGTTTCGCCGTGCCCGTCGAAGCTGCCGCTGAAGTAATCCGCCACCACGTGTTCGCGGAACTACTGCTGCACCGGGCCGTCGGGCAGCCAGTGGAAGGCGTTCGACACGCGCAGGCTGTAGCGGTTCAGGGGCTTGAGTTCGATGAGGCCCAGCCGGTCCAGCTCCGCCAGCAGGCCGATGCATTCCGGCTCGGTCAGCGAATAGGTCTCCAGCACCTGCTCCAGCGTCCAGTGGCCCAGGCAGCAGATCGCCATCAGGAGCAGGCGCGGATTGGACATCAGCGACTTTTCCTGGGTCAGGGTGAGGGTGTTCGCGTAGGGCTTGAGGTCGGCCGCGCCGCGCAGCACGTCGTCCATCGCCACCCCGGCCGCCTTGCAGATCTGGGCCAGGCGCGACAAGGCCATGTCCTTCTGGCCGAACATGCGCTTGACGCTCGACTCGCTCATGTCGATGCGCTTGGCCAGCTCCTTGTAGGTGATTCCGGCCGCGCGCAGCTCGGTGCGCAGGACTTGCAGCACTCCTTCCGGTGAACTCATGACATCCCCGACATATGTATAGATTGGCGCTACCTCGGCAGGCAGGCAGCGTGGAATAGTACTACAGGACGGTACCGCGCGTACCATGTGGTGGTCCTTCGCATGCCAAGGTGGCAAGCGGCGGCGGATGGGGGGACACTGCGGCCTCCCGTCCAGTGAGGAGCCCAGTTCGATGATCCGCCGCCTTGCCCTTGCCGCCGCCCTGTCCGCGCTGTCGCTGACGGCGCTGGCCAACGAAGTCAATCCGATCTCGGTGGCGGCCGGCCTGGGACGCACGGACTACCGCAGCAGCTGCGCGCAGGGCTGGACCTGCGACCACACCGGCAAGTCGAGCGGCAAGCTGACGCTGGCCTACACCTTCGACGTGCCGCGCGAGAGCGTGCTGGTGAACGCGCTGGAGCTGACCTACTCCCACGGCGGCAAGTCGAACGCCACGCAGGCGTCCACAGGCACGCGGGTGCGCACGGCGTTCGATGCGTTCGGGGTGTCGTACAAGGCGAGTTATTCGCTGGGCGCGCTGGGATTCCAGGGCCGCCTGGGCGCGGCGGCCACCAGCGCCGACGTGCAGAGCGGCGCGATGTCGCAGACGCAGTCGCGCTTCGGCTTTACCTATGGGGTCGGGGTCAGCTACCAGCTCACGCGCAACCTGCAGGCGAACGTGAACGTGGACCGGCTCCCCATCAAATACACGGCGACCGACAAGGGCGGCGCCAATCTCTTCACGGTCGGACTGAACTACCAGTTCGAGTGAGCCGCATGGCCTGATCGCGGGCGCCGTCGTTGCGGCGGCGCCCGCAGGCGGCCAAAACCGGGGTCAGACCCCGTGCGGGGTCAGACCCCTTCCTTCTCTTTCTTGAGTGCCTTTGCCAGGGCGCGTTTTTGCGCCTGGCGTTCGGCCGATGCGGACTTGACGTGCGAGCCGGCGGCGCGCTGCTTGGCGGCCTGGGCGACCGGGTTGCGCGGCTTGCCGTAGGATTGGGACGGTTCGATCCGGATCCGCATCTTCTGCCGCGTGGCCAGCGCCTTGTTCGCCATGATCAG
The DNA here is from genome assembly GCA_035655255.1 of Telluria sp. Lineage (GTDB taxonomy): Bacteria > Pseudomonadota > Gammaproteobacteria > Burkholderiales > Burkholderiaceae_D > Telluria. Next base: position 21,166 of record DASRUW010000190.1, read on the forward strand.
AGCACGTAGCGCGACAGGTCTTCGTTTTCGGCCAGCTTGTCGAGGCGGCCGTTCACGTAGGCCGCGTCGATGCGCACCTGTTTGTGGTTCGGGTCGCTGGCGGAGAAGGAAATCTCCTCCAGCAGCTTCTCCATCACCGTGTACAGGCGGCGCGCGCCGATGTTCTCGGTGCGCTCGTTGACCGAGAACGCGATCTCGGCCAGGCGCGTGATGCCGTCCGGCGCGAAGTCGAGCGTCACGCCTTCGGTCGCGAGCAGGGCCTCGTACTGCTTGGTGAGGCAGGCATCGGTGCTGGTCAGGATGCGTTCGAAGTCGGAGATCGACAGCGACTCGAGCTCCACCCGGATCGGGAAGCGCCCCTGCAGCTCGGGAATCAGGTCCGACGGCTTGGCCAGGTGGAAGGCGCCCGAGGCGATGAACAGGATATGGTCGGTGCGGATCATCCCGTACTTGGTGTTGACCGTGGTGCCCTCGACCAGGGGCAGCAGGTCGCGCTGCACGCCGGCGCGCGACACGTCCGCGCCGCCCACTTCGGAGCGCGAGGCGATCTTGTCCACCTCGTCCAGGAACACGATGCCGTTCTGCTCGACGTTGGTGATGGCTTTCTGCTTGAGCTCTTCCTCGTTGACCAGCTTGGCCGCTTCCTCGTCGGTCAGCAGCTTCATGGCCTCCTTGATCTTGACCTTGCGCGTCTTCTTGCGTCCGGCGGAAGCGCCCGCGAACATGGTCTTGATCTGCTCCGTCATTTCCTCCATGCCCGGCGGCGCCATGATCTCCATGTGCGGTCCGGCGTCGGCCACCTCGATCTCGATCTCGCGGTCGTCCAGCTGGCCCTCGCGCAGGCGCTTGCGGAAGGTCTGGCGCGTGCCTTCGCCTTCCTTGGCCGCTTCCTCGCCCGAGACCTTGAAACCGAAGTCGCGCGGCGGCGGCAGCAGGATGTCGAGGATGCGGTTCTCGGCGCCGTCCTCGGCGCGCATGCGCACCTTGGCCATCTCGGCCTGGCGGGTCTGCTTGATGCCGATGTCGATCAGGTCGCGGATGATGGTGTCGACGTCGCGCCCGACATAGCCCACTTCCGTGAACTTGGTCGCCTCGACCTTGATGAAGGGCGCGTCGGCCAGCTTGGCCAGGCGGCGCGCGATCTCGGTCTTGCCCACGCCGGTGGGGCCGATCATGAGGATGTTCTTGGGCGTGATTTCGTAGCGCAGGGGCTCGGCCACCTGCTGCCGGCGCCAGCGGTTGCGCAGGGCGATGGCCACCGCGCGCTTGGCCTTGTTCTGGCCGACGACGTGTTTGTCCAGTTCGGACACGATTTCCAGCGGAGTCATGTTCATGTGGTTCAGCCCAGCGTTTCGATGGTGTGGGACAGGTTGGTGTAGATGCACAGCTCGCCCGCGATGGTCAGCGCCTTCTTGACGATGTCGACCGGGGCCAGGTCGGTGTGCTCGGCCAGGGCCTTGGCGGCCGACTGGGCGTAGGCGCCGCCGGAGCCGATGGCGCCGATCCCGTCCTCGGGTTCGAGCACGTCGCCGTTGCCGGTGATGATCAGGGTCGATTCGGCGTCGGCCACCAGCAGCATGGCTTCCAGGCGGCGCAGCACGCGGTCGGTGCGCCAGTCCTTGGCCAGTTCCACCGAGGAGCGCAGCAGGTTGCCCTGGTGCTTCTCCAGCTTGGCTTCGAAGCGGTCGAGCAGGGTGAAGGCGTCGGCCGTGCCCCCGGCGAAGCCGCACAGGACCTTGCCGTTGTAGAGTTTGCGCACCTTGCGCGCCGAGCCCTTCATGACGATGTTGCCGAGGGTGACCTGGCCATCCCCGCCCAGCGCGACCTCCTTGCCGCGGCGTACGGACAGGATGGTGGTGCCGTGAAATTGTTCCATATCTGCCTTTCAGTTAACGAGCCGATCGGAGATGGGGTTCAACTGCCCAATTGCAAGACAGGTCAGTATTTGTGGGCGAACAGGCGCAGCACGTCGTTCGAACCGAGCAAGCGCCATAGTGCCGCGACCAGGTGGTTGACGTCGCGCAGTTCGATGCTGTGTTCCGCCGCCAGCGGGCGCAGCCGCTCCAGCAGGGCCGAGGCGGCCGTGAAGTCGATCCGCGCCAGCCGCGCCCCGTCCAGCACCGCGGGCTGGTACTGGCTGACATAGAGGTCGATGGCGTCGAACAGTTCCGTGGGCAGGCCGGTGATCGTGGCCGGCAGCACGAAACGGTCGGTGGCCGGGGCGGCGCGCGCCGGGGCGGCCGTGGCCGCCCGCACCGGATGCTCGAACGAGGGCGGGGACACCTCGTAGGTGACGCAGTAGTCCATCGCCGTCTCCTCGAACTCCTTCTCGCGGTCCAGGAGCAGCAGCAGTTCGAGCAGCAGCAGCCAGCTTTCCGGCGGCGTGGTGCGCTGGCCCACCTGCAGGGTGCTGCGC
>DASRUW010000191.1:0-9916 GCA_035655255.1 Telluria sp.
CGGACTGGAGCGCGGCGGCCTGCCGCCCGACGGCCTCCTGGGCGGCTTCCTGCAGGTTGGAGTCGAGGGTCGTGTGGACGATCAGGCCGTCGCGCTGCAGGTTGTAGTCGTTTTCGTCGGCCCAGTCGATCATCCACTTGCGCACCATGGCGGTGAAGTGGCTGTCCTTGTCGGCGTTGTTGCTGTTGCTGGCCTGGCGCGCGAAGTGCAGGCGCAACGGACGCTTCTTCAGCTGGTCGAAACGCGCCTGCGTGATGACGCCGTGCTTGAGCATCTGGCCCAGCACCACGTTGCGGCGCTCCAGCGAGCGCTCGGGGTTCACCACCGGGTTGTAGTAATTGGTCCCCTTGAGCATGCCGACCAGGGTCGCGCTTTCCAGGATGTCGAGCTTGGCGGCGGGTTTACCGAAGTAGGTGCGGGCCGCCATCTCGATGCCGTAGGTGTTGTACAGGAAGGGCACCGTGTTGAGGTAGGCCTCGAGGATCTCGGGCTTGCTGAAGGTGGTCTCGATCTTGATCGCGGTGACCATTTCCTTCAGCTTGCGCGACAGGTTGCGCGAGCGGCCGATCTCCTCGGGGAACATGTTGCGGGCCAGCTGCTGGGTAATGGTCGAGCCGCCCTGCGTGTCGCCGCCCAGGCTGTGCAGGATGGCCGAGGCCGAGCGGCGGAAGTCGATGCCGTGGTGCTCGTAGAAGCGGTGGTCCTCGGTCGCGATCAGGGCGGCGATGACGTGCGGCGAAATCTGCTTGAGCGTGACCTGTTCCTGCAAGCCCTGCTCGAAGTTGCCGAGCTCCTTGCCGTCCGCGGTCAGGATCACGCTGGCGGTGGCGGTGCGGGCATGGCGCAGGTCGTCGGCGCCCGGCGTCGACGGAATCAGGACCAATATATATAGAAACAGGACCATCAGCAGCGCGGCCGTGCCCCACAGGATCACGAGGATGGCGCGCTTGAGCGGCGGCTTTTGCATCAGATAGTGTTGGGCCGCGCGCACGCGGCTGGTCACGGCGGCGGCGGCGCGGGCAGCGGCGCTGGCCGGCTGGGTCTCGGATTCGTGCATGGGCGCAGTATAGCCGACGCCCAGTCAGAGCAGGCTCAGTTGCGTGGCGCCGCGCGGGGGGATGGGCGCGGCCTCGGCCGTCATCGACTGGGCGGGGAATTCGCGCAGGAAGGAACGGGCCAGTTCAGGGTCGCGGCAGCTGAGCCAGGCGTCGTATTCCGAGGGCGGGACGATGACCAGGGCGCGCTTTTCGTCGCCCGGCTTGTGAAAGCGCCGCATGAGGGGATGCTCGTCGGCGTTGATGGTGATCTGGGTGAAGGCCAGCGACGAGGCGCCGTCCGGCTCGCGCCACTCGCGCCACAGGCCGGCCACCGCGAAGGGCGCGCCGTCGGCCATGCCGATCTTCCAGCGCACCGCCTTGCCGCTCTCGTAGTTCGGTTCGTAGAACGCGGTCATGGGAACCAGGCATAACTGGCCCTGCTTCCAGGCCTGGGAAAAGGAACGTTTTTCCCCGAGCGTCTCGGCGCGCGCGTTCATCGTGTCCCACACCTTGACGTGCGGGGGGATATGGCGCCGCGGGACCATCCCGTAACTGCCGACCGCCACGCGGCGCATGCCATCGTGGTGGCGGACGATCGGGGCAAGGTAGTCCTTCCAGGTCTCGCCCGGCCAATCGGACGTGCCTTCGATGGAGACGCCGAGGAATTCCTCGAGCAGTTCCTTGCGGGTCGGGCTGTAGTTGACGCACATGCGCTGAATTGTACCGAAGGATTGACTTTCCTATTTTACCCGGGTAATATTGCGATGGTTTTTTATCCGGGTAATATTATGAAATCTTCTGCCGAACGGCGCGCCCTCTCGCGCCAGGCCCGCGACGCCTTTCCGCCGATGGGCATCTACCTCATGCGCGACACGGTGACGGGACAGGTGCTGGTGGCGTCCAGCCCGAACGTCCCCGGCGCGATCAATCGCGCCGTCTTCGAGCTGCGCCGCGGCGCCCACGCCAACAAAGTGCTGCAAGCCGCCTGGGACCAGGGCGGGCCGGAACGCGTCACCTTTGAAACCGTGGAGCTGCTCAAGGAAAGGGACACACCCGATTTCGACTATGGCGCGGAGCTGCGCATGCTCGAGCAGCTGTATCGGGAGGAACTGGCATGAACCTGGAACGCTATCTCGACCAGCACCGCCAGCTGGCGGCGCTGTGCCAGGTCATGGACGACGATCTCGGCCTGCATCACGGCCTGTCGTGGTCGGACTTCGTGCTGCTCGATACGCTGGAAGCGGCCGGTGGCGCCCTGCCCCCCGCCGCGCTGGCGCAGAAGCTGAACGTGTCGCGCTCGCGCCTGCTGCTGCAGCTACTGCCGCTCGAGAAGATCGGCCTGCTCACGCGCGCCGTCGCCCTGCGTCCTAACGGCCGCAGGCAGCTGCGCGAGGCGCGCGACACCGCCACGCGGCTGTGCGAGGATCACTTCAAATCGGCTTCGCGAACAAGCCGATCGTGAGCGCGACGCCGAGCACGATCACGCCGATGCGCAAGGCGCGCTCCGGCACCCGGTTCAGGGCATGCGCGCCCAGCCAGCCGCCCGCGACGGCGCCGGCGCCAAGCAGCGCCGCCTCCCGCCAGTGCAGCTGCGGCGAAAACAGGAACAGCAGGACTGCCGACGCATTCAGCACCCCCGACAGGGCATTCTTGGTGGCGCCCGCGTGGCGGACCGACAGGCCGGCCATGGTCAGCGCCGCCATCATGAGAAAGCCGATGCCGCCGCCGAAGTAGCCGCCGTAGACCGCGATCAGGAATTGCGCGGCCGCGGTGGCGCGCACGCCGATCCGTTCATGTGCCTCGCCGCGGCGGGCGAAACTGCCCCATGCGAACACCGCGGTGGCGAACAGCACCAGCCACGGCACCAGCCGCGCGAACAACGTCGACGGCGTCGCCAGCAGCAGGACGCCGCCCAGCGCGCCGCCCGCCACGCTCAGCACGAACAAGGCCCGGAAACCCAGCTGGCCGACGCCGCTGACCATCGAACGCCCGGCCCAGCCGGAGATCACATAGCTCGGGAACAGCGCCACGGTGGAGGTGATATTGGCCGCCAGTGGATTCAAGCCAGCCAGGATCAGCGCGGGCAAGGTGACGAAGGAGCCCCCGCCCGCCAGCGCATTCTGGAACCCGGCCCACACGCCGGCTGCGAACACCAGCGCCAGCATCAGACGCGCTCCGCGAGCATGACGGCGGCCGCTTCGCTCATTACCAGGACCAGCTTGAGCTTGGCCCGCGTCATTCCGACGAACAGCTTGCGCCAGGCGCGCTCGTCGAAGTCCTGGAAATCGATCTCGGTGAAAATCACGGCCGGCGCGGCCTGGCCCTTGAAGCGGTACACCGATTCGGCCAGCAGTTCGCCGTGCCGCATGAGCGGGCTGCCGAAGGCGTCATAGTCCCCCGTGAAGGAGCGCAGCGTGTGCGGGCCCAGCCGGTCCAGCTGCAGCAGCTGCGAATGTTCACGGCCATGGAAGGAGACCAGCGCGATGTCCTGGCGTCCGAAACCCGCCGCGAGGCAGGCCGTGATGGCGTGCTTGGTCTGTTCGTGGAGCTGCTCCACATCCCCATCCGGATACACGTAATAGGCCACGTCCGCGCCGAGGAAGGGGCTGGCCGCTTCGACCCTCGGCGCGTCCGCTTCCTGGCCAAGGCGCAGCAGCATGTCCACCACCTGGCGCGGGCTGCGGAAGTTGCTGTTCGCGTGCAGGGTTACCCAGCCCTCCAGCGCCAGCGGCGGGCGGCCGTACAGGTTCTGGAGCGGGTCTTCCAGCCACAGCACACGCGCGGCCGGCCACGCCAGGCGCAGCACCGCGTCGCGCCAGGCGGGCGAAAAGTCCTGGCCTTCGTCCACGATCAGGACGTCGCAGCGCCATGGATCCGGCAGCGCGCCGCCGAGCAGCACGCTTTCCAGGCGCTGCCAGACCGCGGGATCGGCATAGTCCGGAACCTCGCCCTGCTCGCGCAGGAAACTGTCGCACAGCTGGTGGAAGGTTGCGACGCGGCCGCCCTCCGGCACCAGGCGCCGCACATGGTCCGCCAGCGGGCGGTTGTAGCAGACGTAGAACGGCGTGAGGCCGGCACTGAGCGCGGCGCGGAATTCGGCCAGCGCCAGTTGGGTCTTGCCGCTTCCGGCCGTGCCCTGCACGCGCAGGCGGAACGGCGCGAAGTCCAGCTGGCGCGCCCAGGTCGCGAGGCCGCCGGACAGGCGGGTGACCATGGTGCCGGCCATGCCCACCAGCGCGGACGGATCGGGCGCGAGTTCCAGCTCGTTGTTCAAGAACCGTTCGACGGGGGCGCGCATCTCGCCGGGCGCGGCAGCCGGCAACAGCGCCTGCACCACCTGCGGCAGCTGGGCGCGCCGCGCGGCGTCCACGATGCGGGCGGGATCGATCCCCGCGCCGAGCGGCTGGCGGACATGATAGTCGGGGCAGTACAGCAGGTATTCGATAGCGAGCTCGCCGCCCCCGCGCGCGAAGCGGGCGCGCAGGGTCTGCACGGTGCGGGCAAGCGCGACGGCGACGGCGCGCGGCTGGCCGCGGTACTGGGCCACCAGGCCGTCCGCCGTCTCGTTCAGGAAGCCGGACTTCTGTTCGATCAGGAGCAGCTTGCCGTCCGGCGCGAGGACGATGAAGTCGATGTCGCCATAGGCGGACACGCCCTGCTGCACGCGGGTCCAGTGCACGCCGTGGTAGACGGTGTAGCCGGCGGGGAGTGCCTCGTCCAGCAGGGCCAGGGTGGCGATCTCGCGCTGCGCCGCGCCGGTGGCCGCGACCTCGCGCCAGCCGGAAGGAATGATGTTAGCCATGGAGCGTGAGCATACCAGCGCGCCGGTTTTCGTTCAGCCAGGCGCCCACGGCCTGCGCATCGGCGGCGGTGCAGAACAGGCCTTGCTTGGTGCGCCGCCACAGCACGTCGTCCGCGCTGCACGCCCATTCATGCTCGGCCATGTAGGCCAGTTCGCGCTCGTACAGGCCCGGCGCGATGTCCGGACCGAGGCCCGCCAGGCTGGCCGCGTCGCCCAGCACCCGCTCCATGCGGCTGCCGTGGCGGTGGGCGAGCTGGCGCGCCAGGCCGGCCGGCAGCCACGGCCAGCGCGTGCGGGTCCGCTCGAGAAACGCCGCGAAATCCGCGCGCGCGTCGATGGCTCCGGTCGCGGCGAGGTCGCCTCCCGGCAGGGCCTGGGTGCCGGTCCAGGCGCGCGCTTCCAGGCCGAGATGGGGACCCAGCAGGCCAAGCGCCTCCTCGGCCAGCTTGCGATAGGTGGTGATCTTGCCGCCCCAGACGTGCAGCAGCGGCGGGCCGTCCGCATCCAGTTCCAGCCGGTAGTCGCGCGTCAGGGCGGCGGCGCTGCCCTCCCCGCTATCGAGCAGAGGACGCACGCCGGAGAAGGTATGGACGATGTCGGCGGGGCCGATGCGGCGGCGGAAGTAGCGGTTCACGGCCGCGCACAGGTAGTCGCGCTCCGCCTCGTCGATGACGGCGGCGGCCGGGTCGCCCTGGTAGTCGGTGTCGGTGGTGCCGATCAGGGTGAACGCGCCGTGGAACGGCAGCGCGAACACGATGCGCCGGTCCGGCTGCTGCAGGATGTAGGCCTGGTCGTGCTCGAACAGGCGCGGCACCACGACATGGCTCCCTTTCACCAGCCGCAGGGCCGGCGCGTGCTCGCCCAAGGCCAGGCGGGCGAAGCTGCCCGCCCACGGGCCGGCCGCGTTCACCACGGCCCGCGCGCGCAGCCGCTGCGGCGCCGTGCCGCCCAATTCGGCCTCCCAGGCGCCGCCCTGCCGCCGCAACGCCGTGCAGGCGGTGCCGACCAGGATGCCGGCCCCGCGCTCGCGCGCGTCCACGGCGTTGGCCAGCACCAGCCGCGCGTCGTCCACCCAGCCGTCGGCATAGGTGAAAGCGCGGGTGCAGGAAGGCTGCAAGGGCACGCCGGCGGGATGGCGGCGCAGGTCGATGGTGGCCGAACCGGCTAATAGCTCGCGCCGGGCCAGGTGGTCATACAGGAACAGGCCGGCGCGGATCATCCAGGCCGGCCGCATGCCGGGCGCATGCGGCATGACGAAGGACAGCGGCGCAATCAGGTGCGGCGCCATGCGCAGCAGGACTTCGCGTTCGCGCAAGGCCTTGCGCACCAGGCCGAATTCGCGGTATTCGAGGTAGCGCAGGCCGCCGTGAATCAGCTTGGAGCTGGCCGAGGAGGTGTGCGCCGCCAGGTCGTCGCGCTCGCACAAGACCACGGACAGGCCCTGCCCGGCGGCGTCCCGCGCGATGCCGGCGCCATTGATGCCGCCGCCGACAATCAGGAGGTCACACTCGGAGGGAAGAGCCATGCTGTAACAATACCACCCCGTCCGGCAGTGTTGAAATTTTCCCCCATTTTGCATGCAGGTATTGTTTCATAAAAGCACTACCTGTTAGACTCGACTTAAACTAGTTTAAATAAAACCGATTCAAATCCAAACGTGGGAGCACCGAATGACGAGACACGAGAGCCGGGGCAACCCGACCTTGTTGGCGCTTGCGCTATCCAGCCTTTTCACCGGAACGGCCCTTGCCCAGGCCGCCCCCGACCGCCAGATCCCCGAAGTCGTCGTCACCGCCCAGCGCACCGCCTCGCTCGAGTCGAAGACGCCGGTCGCGATGTCCGTCCTCACGGGCGAGCAGCTGGGCACGGCGGGTATCGCCACCGTGTCCGACCTCGCCTCGCGCCTGCCGAACGTCCATATGGACGGCTCCTACGACGGCTTGAAGATCACCATCCGCGGCGTGTCGAACGCCGACACCACGGAAAAGGGCGATCCCTCCGCCGCCTTCATGCTGGACGGGATCTACATCGCCCGCCCCCAGGGCCAGAACCTCGGGCTGTACGACATCGACCGCGTGGAGGTCCTGCGCGGTCCGCAAGGCACGCTGTACGGACGCAACACGACGGCCGGCGTGGTCAACGTCATCTCCAATGCGCCGACCCGGAAGTTCGAGGCGGCCGTCTCCGCCGAGGCGGGCAGCTACGCCAGACGCATGGCCGGCGCCATGCTGAACGTGCCCGTCAACGACAACCTGGCCCTGCGCGCGGCCCTCGCGACGCACCGGCATGACAGCTACCTGATCAACGGCCAGGGCACCTCCCACCACCTGGGCCTGGACCGCGACGAGCGTTTCGCGCGCCTGTCCGCCAAGCTCGATATGGGACGCGACGCTTCCCTGGTGCTGCGCTACGACCACACCACCCTGGATGACGACAACGACAGCTTCGTCCCGGATACCAACTTCTTCGACGGCGTGGCCGCCGGCGCTCCGGTGTGGAAGGACGCGAGCACCGACGCGCGCCTGACCAACGGCTTCCGCGCCCCGAACGGCGTGCCCGAACAGGGCCGCGGCCACCGCGTGAGCGCGGGCCTGGGTGCGGAGCTGACCTGGAAGCTGGGGCCGGCCACGCTGTATTACCTCGGCTCGCACCGCACCCTCGACGACGATTTCCTCGTCAACTACTACTACCGCATCGCTCCCACGTTTGCGCTCGGTGTGCGCGAATACTTCACCGGCGCCTATACCCAGAATTCGCACGAGCTGCGGGTCGAGGCCGGCGAAGGCGGGCCGCTCAGCATGCAGGCCGGCCTGTATTGGTTCCGCGAAGAGTCCAACATGGTCTATACCTTCCGCGACCTGGAGCTGCTGCAACTGCCGCCCTACTACGTGTTCCCACACGGACCGGCCATCGCCCGCAGCAAGGCGGTGTTCGGCCAGGCCACCTGGCGCATGACCGACTGGATGCGCCTGACGGCGGGCCTGCGCTACACGGACGACGACAAGTCGCGCATCGGCTCGACCAACTTTCAGCAAGGCCCCACGTTCAACCCGGCCACCGACCTGCGCCTCCTGAACGCCGCTTCCATGAATACCCACAAGACCACCTGGCGCGCCGGACTGGAAGCGGACCTTGCGCCGCGCACCCTGGTCTACGGGACCGTGGCGACCGGCTACAAGGCGGGCGGCTTCAACGACGGCTGCCTGGCGGGCAGCAGCGCGCTCGGGATCGAGTGCCCGGCCCCGGTCGCGGTATCGGCCGCCACGCTGTATTACCGGCCCGAGACGCTGACCTCCTACGAAGCCGGTTTCAAGTCGCGCTTCTGGGACAACAAGGCCAGCCTGAACGTCGCCGCCTTCTACTACGACTACACCAATCTGCAGCTGTCCTCCGTCGCCGTCGTGATGGGCGCGCCGCGCTACGTGACCAGCAATGCCGGGGAAGCCAGCGTCAAGGGCCTGGAGGCCGACGGCCAGGCCAGCCTGACCGCGGGAGGGCGCCTCACCTATGCGTTGACCCTGCTGGACGCGCACTACGTGTCCTACTCCCCGGACGGCATCCATTCCTGGGCAGGAAAAAAGCTGGACCGCGCACCCTCGTCCACCTTCACCCTCGGCTACGAGCAGCGCTTTCGCTTCTTCGGCGGCATGTGGAAGGCCGGCGTGCTGTCCCGCACCAGCAGCGCCTACAGCATCGGCGTGCCCACCCAGCAGCTCGAATACCGCATCCCGTCGCGCACCCAGACCGATGCCTCCCTCGGCTACCAGCCCGAAGGCGCCGCCTGGAGCGTGCTGGCGCGCGTGAAGAACATGGAAAACAAGGTCCAGCCGATCACGATCGACAGCTTCGGCATGGTCGTGCCGAGCGCGCCGCGCACGGTGGACCTGCGCGTCGACTACCGGTTTTAAGAAGAAGGAAATAACAAACCCTGAGGAGAGGAACGCATGAAGGCCATCGAGCAGCTGCCCCGCATCACCTATGTATTGCTTGCCGCATTGCTGATCATTTTCCTGGCGCGCGGCCAGAGCGAGACGACCACCCTGCTGATCGCCAGCTCCGTCGTGATGTTCGCCTGCTGCTGGTCGAGTGCGATCCATCTGCTCGGCGCGCGCCCCGCGCTGCACTTCGTCCTGCTCGGCGTGACGCTGGGCTGGGCCGCCGAGCAGCTCGGCTCCTCCTACGGCTGGTTCTTCGGCAGCTATACCTACACCGCGGTGCTCGGCCCGCGCCTGGGTGACGTGCCGTTGGTGATCCCGCTGATGTGGTTCGCGCTGTGCTACGTCGCCTACGTGATCGCCAACCTGATCGTCTGGCAGAAGCCCTCCGACGGCGTTGCTCCGCTCGGCCAGATGGCCGCGATGTCGCTGCTGACGGCGATGGTGGTCACCGCCTATGACCTCGGCGCCGATCCCTACATGGTCTACGTGCTCAAGGCCTGGATCATGGCCAAGACCGACGGCTGGTGGTTCGGCGAGACGGTGCAGGGCTTCTTCGGCTGGATGCTGGTCTCGTTCGCGATCGTGTTCAGCTTCCGCCTGACGCTCGCGCGCCGCCCGGCCGCGCCGCCGCTGCCGGTCAACCGCCACCATGTGCTGGTGCCGTTGTACATCTACGGCGGCAACATGGTATTCCAGGTCTTCCTCGGCTATCCGGTCGAAATCCGCAGCATCGCCTTTTTCGCCATGGGCATTCCGCTCCTGACGGCCGCCTGCGGCTACAAACGCTGGGAGCAGCCGGCCGCCGCCACCGCGCCCGCCGCCGCACCGCTCGCGCAGGAGGCGGCATGACCCACCTCGATGCGCAAGTCGCCGCCGCGGCGGCCCTGCCCGACACCTGCCGCACCGATCCGCTGGCCGACAGCACCATCGCCCGCATCTTCGGTCCGCGCGAGGGCGCGCCCGATACGCTGTTCGAGACCGCCGGCCTGGTCAACCGCCTGATCGCGCAGTGGCAGACCAACGCCCAGACCGCGGCCTGGCAGGCGCCGCCCGGCACGCCGCCGCACATCGCCGCCGCCCTGCAGGACTATCTGCGCAGCGGCACGCGCCTGCCCGACTGGGCCGACCCGGCCCGCATC
>DASRUW010000192.1:0-2908 GCA_035655255.1 Telluria sp.
TTCGGCCTGTTGCTCGACGGCCTGCTCGATGGCGTTGGACAGTTCCTCGCCGATCTGGGGCGGCAGGTCGATGTGGACTTCGCCGTCGGCGTTGGAGGTGGTGCCGGCGCTGGCCGCGGCCTTGGGCGGCGGCTTGGCGCCCGGCGCGGGCGCTGCGGGCGCTTCCGGCGTCTCCGGCGTCTCCGGAGTCTCGGCGGCCGGCGGTTCCGGCGTTTCCACCCCGGCGTCCGGCTTGCGCAGCCCCTTGCGCGGGTTGAAATGGATGCCGCTGTCGTCGATGGTGATATTGACGTCCGGCTTCTTCTTGACCGGGCCGTCGGTCAGCACGGCCACGTCCTGGCTGCCCGAGAACAGCTCGTTCTGCAGGATCGAGGCCGCGATCATGGTCAGCGCGGCGAACAGGAAGAACTTCCACCACGACAGCTCCATCACCCAGGTCGACAAGGTGTCCCAGGCGCGGTGCAGCCAGGCGAGGAGGGTGGCCAGGCGGCTGGTTTCGGTACTGCGTGCTTCCATCAGCGGCTTTCCATGGTATTGATGATCGAATTTTCCCACACGTTTCCGTTGGGATCGTGCCGAATGCGACAGCCTGCATTTTCACCGGCCTGGAATGCAGTATCATGGTCGGACCTTGCCAATTAGAACAGGTGCCCCATGTCCGCAAACAAAAAGTACCGTTTGGTGACGCGCAGCGACTTCGACGGCCTGGTCTGCGCCGTGCTGCTCAAGCATCTCGACATGATCAGCACGATCCTGTTTGTCCACCCGAAGGACATGCAGGACGGGAAAATCGCGATCTCGGACAACGACATCACGACCAACCTGCCCTTCGTGCCGGGCGTGCACCTGGCCTTCGACCACCACCTGTCCGAAACCATCCGCAATACGGGCGAGCGGCCTAATCACGTGATCGAACCGGACGCGCCCTCGGCGGCGCGGGTGGTCTACAACTACTACGGCGGCGCCAAGGCCTTCCCGGCCGCCTGGGCCGACATGATGGCGGCCGTGGACAAGGGCGATTCGGCCCGCTTCAACCAGGAAGAAGTGCTCAATCCGCAAGGATGGGATTTACTTAACTTCCTGATGGACGCGCGCACCGGCCTGGGGCGCTTCCGCGACTTCCGCATCTCCAACTACAACCTGATGATGGACCTGATCGACTACTGCCGCGATCACACCATCGACCAGATCATGGAGCTGTCGGACGTAAAGGAGCGCAAGGACCTGTATTTCGAGCACAGCGAGAAGTGCAAGGAGCAGATCCGCCGCTGCGCCACCGTGCATGGCAATCTGGTGGTGCTGGACCTGCGCAAGGAAGAGATCATCTACGCGGGCAACCGCTTCATCATCTACGCGCTGTACCCGGAGCAGAACATCTCGATCCACGTGCTGTGGGGCGTGAAGCAGCAGAACACGGTGTTCGCCACCGGGAAGTCGATCTTGAACCGCTCATCGAGGACCAACATCGGCGCGCTGATGCTGGAACACGGCGGGGGCGGGCACGAGAACGCCGGCACCTGCCAGGTCGAGAACGACCAGGCGGATGCGGTGCTGGCGACGCTGATTCAGCGCATCAACCAGGACGGCTAGCCGTCATCCCCGCGGACGCGGGGATGACGCTTATTCGGCTTCCCGGGCGGGCAGCGCGACCTGGTGGTCGACGCTGAACTGGTAGTCCTGGAACACGTGCTCCGCCGACAGCAGCTGATAGGTGCCGTCCGCGCGCTTGTGCGAGGTGTCCTTCAGGCGGTAGGTGTAGTGGCCGCAGGTCCAGCAGTTAAAGTTGCGCATGTGGGTGCACAGGCAGGTCTTGTCCATCACGACCACCTGCTTGGCGTCCGGATGCGCCAGCACTTCGCGGTTGTACGAATTGATGTACTGGCAGTTGCCCGTCGCGTCCAGCAGATAGCCGTAGGACTCGCAGCCCGGACGGATGCCCGAGCCGATGGCCGGCGTGTTCTTCAGCATGCGCATCGGATAGCCGGTCGGCGAGATGCCGTTGACGATGATGTCCTCTTCGCTGGCCTTGAAGTATTCCTGCTTCACGTTGGCCGGAAGGCCGCACTCGTGGGTCACGGTGAAGCGGGTCGCCACCTGCACGCCGGCCGCGCCTTTTTCCATGAACTCCACCGCATCGGTGCCGGTGAACACGCCGCCCGCGGCCAGCACGGGAATATCGAGCTGCTCCTGCTTCATGTAGGCGATGACCTCGTCCATGATGGTGTGCAGGTTGTACTCGGCCCAGTCCATGCCGAAGCCCAGGTGGCCGCCCGCCAGCGGGCCTTCCACGATGATGTAGTCGGGCAGGCGATCGAGCTTGGAGACCTTCTTCAGGAACAGCTGCAGCGCGCGCACGGAGGACACGATGATGCCCAGCTTGGCGTCGCGGAAGCGCGGGTGCTCCGCCATCAGCGCGAACGAGCCCAGATGCAGGCCGGCCGACAGGGTGATGCCGTCGATGCCCGCGTCCAGCGCCGCGCACAGGCGCGTTTGCAGCGTGTCGCGCGGGGCGTTCATGGTGAGCTTTTCCATGCAGTTCACGAAGATCAGGCCATTGCCCTTCTTCGCTTCCATGGTCGCGCCCACGTGCAGGCGCTGCGCCTCGGCCAGGCGGTCAAGGTCGAACTTGACCACCGACTTGTCCATGTTGTTGATGTTGAACTTGTAGGCCTTGGTCTTGTCCTTCACGAAGGTCGTGTCGAACTTGCGGTCCGAGACGTCCGGCACCATGGCGTCGGAGATATGGCCGATGCCGCCCAGGCGCGCCGCTTCCAGCGCCAGCTCGGACGTGGAAATGTCTACGCCCATCCCGCCGATCATGATCGGCACATACTCACGGCCACCCAGCTTCAGGCGGAAATCGTCAACCCGTTTCATGCAATTCCTTGTCGTCCCGCTTGCATCAGTC
>DASRUW010000193.1:0-2698 GCA_035655255.1 Telluria sp.
ATTACTCATAGATAAGCGCCAACTATACGGGATTTCGGTTGGCGCGGCGCGGCCGGCGGACGCAGGATGCGGGTTCGATCAACTCATTGGAGTCCAAAGATGGCAGTCCTGATCCTGGTGGACGTGCAGCAGGCGTTCGACGATCCCGCCTGGGGCGCCCGCAACAATCCGCAGGCCGAGGCCAACATCGCGCGCCTGCTGGCGGCCTGGCGCGAGGCGGCGCGGCCGATCATCCACGTGCATCACCGCTCACGCAATCCGCAAGGGTTCTTCCATGAAGGGAAGCCGGGCGCGCGGGTGAAGCCGGAAGCGGCGCCGCTGCCGGGCGAGGCATTGCTGTTCAAGAGCGTAAACAGCTGCTTCATCGGCACCGACCTGCTGGAACGGCTGCACGCGCTCGAGGCGCGCGAGCTGGTGCTGGTAGGGATCACGACCGACCATTGCGTGTCCACCACGGCGCGGATGGCGGCCAACTACGGGTTCGACACCACCGTCGTGAGCGATGCGACGGCGACCTTCGAACGCGTGGGGCCGGATGGGCAGCGCTTTACCGCGCAGCAGATGCACGATGCGGCGCTGGCCAGCTTGCATGGGGAGTTTGCGCGCGTGGTGACCACCGGGCAGGTGGTGCAGAACCTGGGTCGGACCCCAAACGGGTGAACCGGCGTCAGCCCCCTCCTTGCCCTCAGGGTTTCCACACCTCGCGGGCGACTTCCATCGTGGCGGTGCCGTCGGTGAGCCAGAGTTGGCCGTCCTGGATCGTGCATTGCAGCTGCATGGAGCGCTGGGCCATGCCGGCCAGCGCTGCCGTCGCGTCGGCCGGCAGGTTAATCACGCGCACATTCTTGGCGCGGTCGATCTTCCCGGCCAGGGGCTTGAACCAGATATGGCTCGCGCTGCTGTACGAGTACACCACCACCTGTTCCGAGCGGCCGGCCGCCTTCAGCAGGCGCTTTTCGTCCGGTTGCCCGACCTCGATCCACAGCTGGATCGCGCCGGTCAGGTCCTTCTCCCACAGGTCCGGCTCCTCGGTGTCGGAAATCCCCTTGGCGTTGGCCAGGGCCTCGCTCGCGTGCAGGGCGAAGGCGACGATGCGCACCATCAGGCGCTCGTCGGTCTCGGACGGATGGCGCGCCAGGGTCAGCGCGTGGGTGCCGTAGTAATTGCGGTCCATGTCCGCAATCGCCAGTTCGGCTTTGTAAATCGTGGATTTGAGGGCCATGCGTGATTACTTGAAGACGACGGTCTTGTCGCCGTTTGGCAGGATGCGGTGCTCGACGAACCATTTCACGGCCCGCGCCAGCACCACGCATTCGACGTCCGCGCCGATGGCGGACAGGGTGTCGACATCCATCGCGTGATCCACGCGCTCGACGTCCTGTTCGATGATCGGGCCTTCGTCCAGGTCGCCCGTGACGAAGTGCGCGGTCGCGCCGATCAGCTTCACGCCGCGCTTGTGCGCCTGCGCGTAGGGCTTGGCGCCCTTGAAGCTCGGCAGGAAGGAATGGTGGATGTTGATCGCCTTGCCGCGCATCGCCTCGCACAGGCCGGGCGAGAGGATCTGCATGTAGCGCGCCAGGACCACCAGGTCCACCTCGTGCTGGCGCATCAGGTCCAACACGCGCGCTTCCTGCGCCAGCTTGGTCGCCTCGTCGGCGCCGGCCGCCAGCGGCAGGTGGTGGAACGGAATGTTGTAGCTGGCGGCGAGCTGGTAGAAGTCCATGTGGTTGGACACGATGGCCGGAATCTCCACCGGCAGCAGGCCGCTCTTGTAGCGGAACAGCAGGTCGTTCAGGCAGTGGCCGATCTTGGACACCATGATCATCACGCGCGGCTTGCGGTGCGCGTCGTGCAGCTGGCCGTCCATCGCCATCTCGGCGCAGAAGGCGTCGAAGTCGCGCCGCAGGGCCGCATCCGTGACCGCCCCGTCTTCCAGCGCGAAGTGGGTGCGCATGAAGAACAGCTGCGACTCGGCGTCGCCGAACTGGGCGGAGTCGATGATGTTGCAGCCGTGCTCGGCCAGGAAGCCGGAGACGCGGTGCACGATGCCGCGGCGGTCCTTGCAGGACAGGGTCAGGATGTATTCGGATTGGGCGGTCATTGGTCGGTCGGTTCGTTCAGGCAGCCGGCTATTGTCGCATAAACGAAAATAGCACGAGCGTGCGCTTATCGGTGTATAGTGGCCGGATCGATCATTTTCCAGGGAGTGCCACCATGTCCGAGCCGCTCGTGAACCACCAATTCCGCCTCGCCGCGCGCCCGGTCGGCCTGCCCAAGCGCAGCGACTGGCAGGAAACGTCGGAACCCGTGCGCGCGCTGGCCGATGGCGACATCCTGGTCAAGACCTTGTACCTGTCGCTCGACCCGGCCATGCGCGGCTGGATGAACGACGCCAGGTCCTATATCCCGCCGGTCGGGCTGGGCGAGGTGATGCGCGCGGGCGGCATCGGCGTCGTCGTCGCGTCCAAGTCGCCCAAGTTCGCCGTCGGCGCGCACGTGATGGGGGGCACCGGCGTGCAGGAATACTGGATCGGCCCGGCCGACCACCGCGGCGCCGCCTTCTTCCAGGTCGATCCGCGCCTGGCGCCGCTGACCACCTGGCTCAACACGCTGGGCATGCCGGGCATGACCGGTTACTTCGGCCTGATCGAGTCGGGCTTGCCGAAGGCGGGCGAAACGGTGGTGGTGTCGGGCGCGG
>DASRUW010000194.1:0-9011 GCA_035655255.1 Telluria sp.
CCGGAATCGTCCTTCTTCGCGTCGTCGGCCCACGCGGGAGCGCTGGCCAATTGAAACAGCAACAGGGTGGCGGCGCCGGCGCGCGCAAGCAGGTAAGTCATCTACTTCCTTGTTTATTGGTGTTGTAGGCAACTATATCACCACACCACCTATCAGGAAAGGCCGGCGCGTTACAATGCGCCCTTTCCTTCCCTCTTTGCGGTCCCATGCTTGTCCTCGGCGTCGAATCCTCCTGCGATGAAACCGGTCTGGCGTTGTACGACACGACGCGCGGTCTGCTGTCCCACGCCCTGCATTCGCAAGTGGCGATGCACGAGGAGTACGGCGGCGTGGTGCCGGAGCTGGCCTCGCGCGACCATATCCGCCGCGCCATCCCGCTGCTGGAACAGGTGCTGGCCAAGGCCGGCGTCAAGCTGGCCGACGTGGACGCCATCGCCTACACCCAGGGCCCCGGCCTGGCCGGCGCGCTGCTGGTGGGCTCCTCGATCGCCTGCAGCCTGGGGCTGGCGGCAGACAAGCCGGTGCTCGGCGTACATCACCTGGAAGGCCACCTGCTGTCGCCCCTGTTGGCGTCGGACCCGCCGGAGTTCCCCTTCGTGGCCCTGCTGGTCTCGGGCGGCCACACGCAGCTGATGCGGGTGGACGGCGTGGGCCAGTACACGCTGCTCGGCGAAACGCTCGACGACGCGGCCGGCGAGGCCTTCGACAAGTCGGCCAAGCTGCTGGGCCTGGGCTACCCCGGCGGCCCGGCGATTTCGCGCCTGGCCGAATTCGGCGATCCGCTCGCCTACGCGCTGCCGCGCCCCATGTTGCACTCGAAGGACCTGAATTTCTCCTTCTCCGGCCTCAAGACCGCCGTGCTCACGGTGGTGAAGAACCACGCGGCCAACATCTGCGAGCAGGACAAGGCCAACATCGCGCGCGGCTTCGTGGACGCCATCGTCGACGTCCTGACCGCCAAATGCCTGAAGGCGTTGAAGCAGACCGGCTTGAAGCGGCTGGTGATCGCCGGCGGCGTCGGCGCCAACCGGCAGTTACGCGCCGCTTTGGACGAAGCGGCACAACGAAAAAAATTCCGCGTCTACTACCCCGAGCTCGAATTTTGCACCGATAATGGGGCCATGATCGCGTTCGCAGGCGCCATGCGGCTGCGGATCAACCCGCAGGCGGCCCAGCGCGACTACTCCTTCAACGTGCGTCCACGCTGGCCGTTGGACGACATCAGGACCGTCTAGCCATGAGCCCTCGCCGCGTTCTGTCAGCACTCCTCCTCGGAATTGCGGCGAACGTGGCGCCAGCGGCGGACCAGCTCACCGTCACCGCCACCGGACATCCCAACTGGCCTCCCTTTTCGTGGGAGCGGCAAGGCGTCATCGCCGGCGTCGGCGCGGACGTGGCGCAGCTCGTGCTGCAGGAGCTGGGCGTAACGGTTCAACTGCGCGCCATCGGCAACTGGAAGCGCGCCCAGGCCGAAGTCGAAGCGGGCAAGGTGGACCTGATCGTCGCCTGCTACCAGACCGACGCGCGCCGCCGCTACATGCTGTTCCCCGCCCCGCCCTTCGCCGACGACGCGAACGTGCTGTGGGTGAAGAAGGGCCACGCCTTCCCGTTCCGCACCTGGGACGACCTGATCGGCCGTACCGGCACGGCCATGCTGGGCGAGAGCTACGGCCAGCAGTTCGACAGCTTCATCGACGCCAAGCTCAAAGTCGAGCGCGTCAACACGCCGCTCCAGAACCTGCAAAAGCTGGTGGTGGGCCGCGCGGACTACTATCCGTTCAGCCTCTATGGCGGGCAAATCCAGATCGGCCAGCTCGGATTCGAAGGACAGATCGAGCACCTTCCCACCGTGGTGTCGACGGAAGGCGTGTATCTTTGCCTGTCGAAGAAGTCGAAGCTCGCGCCCTACCTGCCGCGCATCGAAGCCATCCTCGCCCGCCTGCGCGCGGACGGGACGGTCGACCAACTGGTACGCAAACATGTCGCCGCCGCGGCGCGCTAGCCGTCATCCGGGCGCACGCGGGGTTGACGGCATTTCACTATGAGGATGAACCATGCCTGCACTTTTCGCACCGATCCCCGTCCTGCGCTCGTTCTCGGAAGAGAAAGCCAAGGAGTTCTACCTCGGCTACCTGGGGATGCAGCTCGATTGGGAACACCGCTTCGAGCCGGACATGCCGCTCTACATGCAGGTGAGCCGCGGCGAGCTGCGCCTGCACATCTCGGAACACCACGGCGACGGCGTGCCGGGCAGCGCCGTGTTCGTGCCGGTACGCGAGATAGACGACCTCCTGGCGGAGCTGCGTTCGAAGAATTATCGCCATCTGCGCCCCGACATCGTGGAGCAGGACTGGGGCCGCGAGCTGCACCTCCTCGACCCGTTCGGGAACAAGATCCGCCTGTGCGAGCTGCGCGCCTAGCCTTCCGCGGCGATCTGGCGCAGCGCCTGTTCGAACACTTCCGGCGGCTGCCCGCCCGTGATCAGGTGGCGGTCGTTGATGATGATGGACGGGACGGAATGGATGCCGGCGCGCTGGTAGTAGCCCTCGCGCTCGCGCACCTGGGCCGCGAACTCGCCTGAGGACAGCACCACCTTGGCCTGCCCCTCGTCCAGCCCGGCCTCGCCTGCGGCCCGCACCAGCACATCGTAGTTGCCGGGGTCCTCGCCGCGCGTGAAGTAAGCCGTGAACAAGGCCAGCTCCAGCGCATGCTGCCTGCCCTGCTCACCAGCCCAGAACAGCAGGCGGTGCGCGTCGAAGGTGTTGTAGATACGCGAGCGCTTGCCCATGTCGAAAGCGAAACCTAGCGCGGCGCCGCGTTCGCGGATCATCTCGCGCGTGCGTTCGCTCTGTTCGGCGCTGGCGCCGTACTTCTCCATCAGGTGCTCGTCGATGGACTGGCCGCCCGGCGGCATCTGGGGATTGAGTTCGAAGGGCTGGAAGCGCAGTTCGGCCTGCACCTCGCCGGCGGTGCGCTCGAGCGCCTGTTCCAGCGACTTGAGGCCGATGATGCACCAGGGGCAGACAACGTCGGAGACGAAGTCGATCTTGAGCGTTTTCACAATGGACTCCTCGTTGGGCGAGGAGCCATTGTCGCACTTATTTTTTCTTGGCGGCGCCGGCGGCCTTGCTGCCGATGCGGCTTTCCTTGCCGGCCAGCAGATTGGAAATATTCTTCGCGTGGCGCCAGATCAGCAGCGCGCTCATGATCACGACCGCGAACAGTTCCGGGTCGGCCCCGAACAGCAGGCCATAGTAGAACGGCGCAAAGAGTGCGGCGATCAGCGCGGCCAGCGACGAGTAGCGGAAGGCGTAGGCCACCACCAGCCAGGTCACCAGCGTGGCCAGGCCGAGCCAGCCGTTCAGGCCGAGCAGGACGCCCAGCGCGGTAGCCACGCCCTTCCCGCCCTGGAAGCGGAAGAACACGGGGAACAGGTGGCCGACGAAGACCGCGATCGACACCAGCGCGACGCCGTAGTCGCCCACGTCGTGCTGCGCGCCGTAGCGCTGCGCGAGCCAGACCGCCAGCCAGCCCTTGGCGCCATCGCCGATCAGGGTCGCGATGGCGGCGGCCTTGTTCCCGCTGCGCAGGACGTTCGTGGCGCCGGGGTTCTTGGAGCCGTAGGTGCGCGGGTCGGACAGACCCATTAACTTGCTGACCACGACGGCGAAGGACACCGATCCGATCAGGTAGGCCGCGAGCGTGAAAAGAAGCGTCGCCATGATTCCAGTTCTCTCTCAGGTTTGGTTGTTGTGAGGGCGGCTGACTATACACTATTCCTCGATAGCGCAGGCCACCGGCCGCGCCTTGAGCACGTCGACCAGCACGCGCGGGTCGATGCCCACCAGGTAGCCGCGCCGCCCGCCGTTGATGTAGATCCTGGGCAGGCCGAGGATGCTCTCCTCGACGAACACCGGCATCGCCTTGCGCGTGCCGAAGGGCGAGGTGCCGCCGACCAGGAAGCCGGAATGGCGCTGCGCCACCTCCGGCTTGCACGGTTCGACCGACTTGCAGGGAATGGCGCGCGCCAGGTTCTTGGTCGAGACCTTGCGGTCGCCGTGCATCAGGACGATCAGGGGCCGCGCGGCTTCGTCCTGCATCACGAGGGTCTTCACCACCTCGTGTTCGGGCACGCCCAGTTCGCGCGAGGACACCGAGGTGCCGCCGTGTTCTTCGTAGTCGTAAGGATGTTCGGTGAAGGTGACGCCATGCTTGCGCAGGAACTGCGTGGCGGGGGTTTCCGAAACATGCTCTTTCTTAGCCATGCGTGTTACGCTACCTGTGAAATAAGGAGTTTCTTATTATGCAGGAAGAAATTCGCTTTGCCACCTTCAACGTCTGCAACCTCGTCCCGCCAGGGGAACGGGTGTACGACAATCTCGAGCCCTATACGCAGGCGCAGTACGAAGCCAAGCTGGATTGGACTGCGCGCCAACTGGACCTGCTCGACGCCGACGTGATCGGCTTCCAGGAGATCTTCTCGCAGGACGCGCTCAAGGCGGTCCTGGCCCGCACCGTCAACTACCGCACGGCTTTCCACGTCGGCTTCGATCCGGACCGGCGGCGCGAGCGGCGCACGCCCAGCGTGGCCCTGGTCTCGCGCCTGCCGCTGGCTGGCGGCGGGGTCGAATACACCTCCTTCCCTTCCGGCGTGGTGATGCCGGAGGGCGAGCGCGAGCCGGACCGCTTCGCCCGGCCGGTGGTGCACGCGGTGGTGCAGGCCACGCCCTCCCTGCAGGTGGACGTGGTGGTGGTGCACCTGAAGTCCAAGCGGCCGGATTACCTGGAGGCGGACGAAGGCGGCGACACACAGCGCTATGCGCTGGCCTGCCTGCGCTCGCTGGTGCGAAGGGGAACGGAGGCGGTGGCGCTGCGCATCCTGCTGTCCAACCTCAAACGCGAGGCCAAGCGCCCGCGCATCGTGCTCGGCGACTTCAACGACACCGCGCAAGCCGTCACCACCGACATCGTGCTCGGCGCGGGGGCGCCGGCGGGGGACCGCTTCTACGACGCCTACCGCATCCAGACTTCGCCGCGGCGCGACCTGGCCGGCGCTTATTCGAGCGTGCACGAAGGCGCGCAGATGACGATCGATCACATTCTCGTGTCCGAGGAATTCAATCCGGCGCGGCCGGAAGCGGTGGGGGAAGTGATCGAGGTGCGCTACTTGAACAGCCATCTGACGCAGGGGCTGCCGGAGGCGTCGGACCATGGGCAGGTGCTGGCGCGCATCCGGCTCTACTAGTCGGCGTCATCCCCGCGCACGCGGGGACCTCTGGTGCGTCGCTTAGCCCCAAGTATCCGCGCTTGCCTCCAGCTTTCTACCAGGGGTCCCCGCTTGCGCGGGGATGACGGTGGGTTATTGCGGTGATAACGCCTGCGGGCCGCTTTGCGCGAGGGCGTCGGCGTACCGTCCCTGGAATTCGTCGCAGCCGTACTGGCGCAGGTAGCACAGCTGGTCATGACGCTCCACGCCTTCCGCCACCACGCGCGCGGCGAGGCTGTGGCCAAGCGCGATGATGGCCGGGATGACGGGCGCGCCGTCAACCTGCTCGCCGATCTCGCCGATGAAGCTGCGGTCGATCTTGAGCTTGGAGACGGCCAGCTTGCGCAGCGTGCCGAAGCTGGAAAACCCCGTGCCGAAATCGTCGATGCTGACCTTGACGCCGCGCTCGCGCAGGGTGCGCAGCACGGCCGCCGCGGCGGCGGCGCCCTTGAGCAGCATGGCCTCGCTGATCTCCACTTCCAGCCACTCGGGCGGCAGCTCCGCTTCGCACAAGGCCGCGTCCACGCTCGCCAGCAGGCCCGGATGCGCGAACTGCGCGGGCGACAGGTTCACCGCCACCACCACCGGGTAACCGCTCGCGCGCCAGCCCTGCGCCTGGCGGCAGGCCGCGCGCAACACCCAGTCGCCCAGCTGCAGCATCAGGCCGCAGTCCTCGGCGGCGGCCAGGAAGTCCTGCGGCAGCAAGCGGCCACGCTCGGGATGGCGCCAGCGCAGCAGCGCTTCCGCGCCGGTCATGCGGCCGGTGGCGATGTCCACGGCCGGCTGGTATTCCAGCTCGAACTCGCCGCGGGCCACGCCCTGGCGCAGCTGGTTCTCGAAGGCGATGCGCGCCACCACGTGCGCGTTCATCTCGTGGGAGAAGAAGCGAAAGCCGTTACGCCCCTGCTGCTTGGCGTGATACATGGCCATGTCCGCGTGCTTGAACAGGGCTTCGATGGCGTCGCCGTCGTCCGGGAACAGGCTGATGCCGATCGACGCCGACAGCGCCACCTCGACCCCGCACGCCTCGGTGATGCCTTCGACGGCGTGCAGGATGCTGCCCGCGACGTGGGCCGCCTGTTCCGCCGTGCCGATGTCGGCCAGCAGCAGGACGAATTCGTCGCCGCCCTGGCGGCACACCGTGTCCATGCCGCGCACGCAGTGCACCAGGCGGCGCGCCGCTTCCTTCAGCACGGCGTCGCCCACGTCGTGGCCGTGCCCGTCGTTGATCTGCTTGAAGCGGTCCAGATCCAGATACAGCAGCGCGACCTGGGTGCCCTTGCGGCGCGCCGCCACCATGGCCTGGTTCAGGCGGTCCAGGAACAGCACGCGGTTCGGCAGGCCGGTGAGGAAGTCGTGCTCGGCCAGGTGACGCGTCTCCTCCTCGCGCCGGCGGCACTCCGTGATGTCGGACAGGATGGCCATGCAGCTGATGCGACGTCCTTCCGGGTCGCACATGGCCGTGACGGTGGCCGACAGCAGCAGGGCCGCGCCATCGCGGCGGCGGCTGGCCAGCTCGCCGGACCAGTGCGCATCGCGCTCGATGTGCAGTTCCAGCTGGCGGTAGAAGCCGTCCTCGCCGCCCGCGCCGTCGAAATGGGCGACGCGGCGGCCGGCCACGTCCAGGGGACTGAAGCCGGTCACCCGCGTGAATGCGGGGTTGGCGGCGACGATGCGGTAATTCGGGTCGGTGATGAGGATGGGGTCGCGGCAGTTCTCGAACACCTGGGCGGCCATGAACAGGGCGCGCTCGCCGGCCTTGCGCCCGCTCACGTCGAGCTCCATGAATACGGCCTGGCGCACGGCGCCGTCGCGGATCAGGGGGAAGACCGTCATGCACAGCCAACGATGCTCGCCGTCGGCGCGTTCGATGCGCCAGTCCTGCACGCGGGGCGTCTCGGCACTGGCGAACAGGCGGGCCAGCATGGCGTCGTACTCCTGCTGGCGGCCGGGATGCACGGCGATGAAGGCGAAGCGGCGGCCGATGGCTTCGTCGCCGCCGATCCCGTACAGCCGGGTAGCGGCCTGGTTCCAATAGGTCACGACGCCGTCGGCATCGACCGCGCGCACGGCGACGGCGGGCGTCAGCTCGACCGCGGTAACGAGGGTTTGGATGAGTTCAAGTGCCGCAGCAGGTTGGACATTCACGGGACAGCTCCGCCGGTCGAACCGCCCCATTCTTTCGCAGCGGCCGCGCTCGGTGCTTGCGCGAGCGCAAGTGCGCACCAGGCTCAGATCTAGTGCACACAAGGTGGCCGCCCGCCCGGCCAGGGGTTTCCCGCGCTCGCGGGTGGGACGGGTCTAGTCGCCGGTCTGGCCCGCGGCCAGCAGGTCAGGATCGATTTGCTGCGTGGAGGCGCGCTGTTCGCTGGCGCCGGGGCTGCTCTTCGCCTCCATCTTGCGGCGCGCTTTTTCTTCCTGTTTGCGCTTCTTTTCCAGCTCGCGCTGGCGTTTCTCGTACTGGAAATTCGTCTTTGCCATGAGTCACCTCTCGCTGCAGACGTGGAAGGAGAACCCATTATGACCCAGTCCGGGCCAGAAGACTTGTTCAAGCGCGCGGATGATGCGCCGCGTGCAGGTGCTTGAGGCGCTCGCGGGCGACGTGGGTATAGATTTGCGTTGTGGAAATATCCGAGTGTCCCAGCAGCAACTGCACGACCCGCAGGTCGGCGCCGTGGTTGAGCAGATGGGTGGCGAAGGCGTGACGCAGGGTGTGCGGCGACAGCTGGGCCTGGATCCCGGCCTTCTGCGCGTGGCGCTTGATGATGACCCAGAACATCTGGCGCGTCATGGGCCCGCCGCGTCCGGTCACGAACAGGGCGTCGTCCACCTGGCCGTTCAAGATCACGCCGCGCGCCTCGCGCAGGTAGCGCTCGATCCAGCCGCGCGCCTCGGCGCCGAACGGAACCAGACGGGTCTTGGCGCCTTTGCCGGTGATGCGCAGGACGCCGTCGTTCAAGGACAGTTCGACCAGTTTGACCCCCACCAGTTCCGAAACCCGCAGGCCGCTCGCGTACATCAGCTCCAGCATGGTGCGTTCGCGCAGCCCCAAGGGAGTGCGCACATCCGGCGCCGCCAGCAGGGCTTCGACCTGCTGCTCGGTGAGCGTATGGACGAGACGGAGCGGCTGCTTGGCCGAGGCCAGCTGCAGGCAAGGGTCGCTCGCGATCCGCTTCTGGCGCAGGGCCAGCTGGTAGAAGCGCTTGAGGACAGAACGGCGCCGGTTGGCCGAACTGGGCTTGCTCTGCTCGTGGCGGTCGGCGAAGTAGGCGTCCAGGTCGTGCGGCTGCACCTCGTACAGGGAAGCGCGCTGCGGCAGCTTCACCTCCAGCCAGCGCGAAAAGGCCTGCATGTCGCGCCGGTAGGCGTCGAGGGAATTCCTGGCCAGTCCGTGCTCCAGCCACAGGCTGTCGCAGAACTCGTCGATCAGAACGCCATTGCCTGCTGCTGCCATGGTGCTCCCGCCGCCACGCCCTCGTGGGCCAGCAGCCAACGCTTGACGGCCAGGTAGTAGCCGTTCTCGTCGTCGTGGTTGGAAAAGCCGCCCAGGCCGCCCGAAGCGGTCACGCGGTGGCAGGGAATCACCAGCGGATACGGATTGGCGCCGCAGGCCTGGCCCACGGCGCGCGGCGCCGACTGGATGAATTTGGCCACCTGGCCGTAGGTGCGGACCTCGCCGCGCGGAATGCCGGAGATGGCGTCCCATACCCGGCGCTGGAACTCGCTGCCCTGGCGCGCGATGGGG
>DASRUW010000195.1:0-12023 GCA_035655255.1 Telluria sp.
GTAGCGGTCGGCGTGGTAAGGGTGGCGCGCCATCAGCACCGTTTCGATGACGCGATAGGCGAACGCGTCGCTGCGCGCCTGGGCCAGGAAGGCGCGTTCGCGCGCCAGCGCCGGCAGCGGCCAGTCGGCCAGCGGACGGCCGTGCAGCAGCACCGCGCCGCCGTCCGGCGCGCGCAGGCCGGCCAGGGCGCGCAGCAGCGTGCTCTTGCCGGCGCCGTTGCGGCCGAGGATGCACCAGCACTGGCCGGGTGCGGCTTCCCAATCGAGGCCGTCCGCCAGCAGGCGGCCGCCGGCCTGCAGGCGCAGGGCGCGCGTGCCGATCATGGCTTGGCCACCCGCAGCTGGTGCAGCTGGACCAGGAACAGCGGCACACCGATCAAGGCCGTGATCACGCCGACCGGCAGCTGCTGCGGCGCCAGCACGGTGCGCGCCAGCGTGTCGGCCAGCACCAGGAAGGCCCCGCCGCCCAGCGCGGCGGCCGGGAGCAAGGTGCGGTGGTCGGGACCGAAGGCGTAGCGGCAGGCATGCGGCACGATCAGGCCGACGAAGCCGATCGCGCCAGCGGTGGAGACGGCGCTCGCGGTCAGCACGCCGGCGCAGACGAACAGCGCGCGGCGCAGGAAGCCGACGTTCACGCCCAACGCGGCGGCCGCTTCCGCGTGCAGGGCCATCACGTTCAGCGCGCGCGCCTGGGTGCGCAGGAACAGGAACACGGCGAGCAGCGCCAGCCAGGGCAGCAGGCGCCAGCCGCTGCCGGACAGGTCGCCGATCATCCAGAACACCATGCCGCGCAGGCGCGAGTCCGGCGCCACCGACAGCATCAGGGTGACCAGGGCCATGCAGGCCGAGGCGAGGATCACGCCGGTCAGGAGCAAGGTGGACGGATCGCCCGCCACCTCGCGCTGCACGTGCCCGCCCAGGTCGCGCCGCGCGAGCAGGTACAACAGCATGGAAATGCCGACCGCGCCGGCCAGCGCGCCGGCATCCACCAGCCACAGGGCGGCTCCGGCCAGCAGGGCCGCCAGGGCGCCGACCGAGGCGCCCGAGGCGATGCCGAGCACGTACGGATCGGCCAGGGGATTGCGCAGCAGCGCCTGCATCATCACGCCGGCCAGCGCCAGCGAGGCGCCGACCGCGAAGGCGCTGAGCGCGCGTCCGATGCGCAGGCCAAGCAGGGTGGCGGACAGGTCGTCCTCCCGTCCTGCCAGCACCTGCAGCAGCGCGGACGGCAGGTCCGCCAGAGGAAGCGTGACCGAGCCCGCCAGGCCCGCGCCGAGCAGCGCGAGCACGGCCGCCGCCAGCAGCGCACACACGATGGTGCGCTGGCGGCGGGCGGCGGCGGGCTGGCGGGTGGTCATCAGAAGTCGTAGCGGGCCGAGATCTTCAGCTGGCGCCCGTCGCTCGGATAGATCCCGCTGCGGCAGCCATAGGCGTTGCTGAAGTACTGTTTATCGGCCAAGTTTAAGCCGGAAACGGCAAACTCCCAACGGCCCACCGTGCGCGCGTAGCGGGCGTCCAGCGTCGTGAACGACGGGATGCGCGCGCCGCAGGTGTTGGCGAAGTCGCTGCCGTAGCGCTGGCTGTCCACCCACTGCGCGCCGAAGTCCGCGCTCTGGCCGCCGCCCGGCACCCAGGCCAGGCGCACCGAGGCCACGTTCTTCGGCACCAGCACCATTTCGCGGCCGCCGTTCGGGCCGCCGCGGAACGTCGCCTGCACGTGCTGGGCGTGGCCGCTCAGGCGCCAGCCCGGCGCCAGGTCGGCCTGGGCATCGAGCTCCACGCCCTGGCGGCGGGTCTGGTCGAGGTTGGTGTTGGTGCCGTAGTTGAGGGTCGGGTCGAAGAAGATTTCGTTGGTCAGGTTGTGGCGGAACACACGGACCGTGACCTGGCGCGCGCTCGCGCCGGCCGTGACGCCCAGTTCCAGGTCGTGCGAGGTCTGGATCTTCAGCATCTGGACCGAGGCGCGGTAGCTGTTTTCGTCGGCGTTGGCCACGCGGTAGCTCTGGCCGGCCTTGGCGTACAGCTCCACTTCCGGCAGCACGCCGTAGGCGCCCTGCGCTTCCCACGCGTTCTGCGCCTGGCTGCCCGATTCCGGATTCGGGTTCGAGAAGCTGAGCGGATCGACGTAGTCCTTGTCGAAGGTCTCATGGCGCGCGCCGAGGGCGAAGCGGCCGCGGTCGCCGAAGCGCAGTTCGTCGCGCAGGTAGACCGCCTTCGAGGTCTGTTCGGCCCGCGCCTGAGAGTAGCCGGCGTCGGTGCTGCGTTCCCAGCGCGCCCAGTCGATACCGGCGACGAACTCGTTGTGCATCCCTGCCACCGCGGCGAGCCAGCGCAGGCGCGGCGAGAACTGGTTCTGGTGGCTGTCGTAGCGCGACTTCGACTCCGTCGGGCCGCTGCCGAAGTCATAGAAGTAGCTGGAGCGGACCGTCTTGGCGCGGTGCGACAGCTCGGCCGCGTAGTCGAGCGCGCCCACGCGCTGTTCGTAGAAGGCGGTGTAGCGGTCGGTGTCCTGCGTGCCGTGGTCGCGCGGCGTGAAGGTCTGGCGCGGATCGGCCTCGAACTGGGCCAGGGTCAGGGAGCCCGGCAGCTCGGCGTCCTGGCGCGCGCTGTCGATGCGCAGGCCGGCGCGCCCGCCCGCGAAGGCCCACTGCGCGCCGCCGGAGAAGGCGTTCTGGCGGAAGGCGTTATGGCGGCGGTAGTTGTCGGTCTGCTGGTGGCCGTAGGCCGCGTCGAGCGCGAAGCCGTCCCAGCCCTTGGCCGCGGACAGGCGCAGGTCGCGCGCGGAGAACTGACCCGCCTCGGCGCGCGCCGAGGCACGCTGGCTGTTGGCGGCCGGGCGCTTGGTGACGATCTGGATCACGCCGCCGCTGGCGCCTTCGCCGAACAGCACGCTGGCGCCGCCGCGGATGATCTCGATGCGCTCCACCGTCTCGATCGGGATGCCGGACAGGGCCGGGCTGCCGAGTTCGTTCTCGTTCATGCGCACGCCGTCGACCATCACCACCAGGTTCTGGGCGCTGTTGGCGCCGAAGCCGCGCAGGTCGAGCGCGAAGTCGGGCGAGGCGTCCAGGCTCTGGCGGCCGTAGACGCCGCCGATCTTGCGGATCGCCTGGTTGACGTCGGCGGCGCCGGCGCGGCGGATGTCGTCGGCCGTGATCACGGTGGCGCCGACCGTGGCCGGGTCGGCGGCATCGGCAAAGCGCGACGCGCTCACGGTGACCGAGGGCAGCGTGTCCTCGGCGTGAAGGGAAGGCGCGGAAAATGCGAGGGCAATAGCGGTGGCGAGCGCCGGGCGGCGCGCAGCAGCGAGGTAATTCATGTTGTCGTTGTCGTTCACAGAAAAGCACCCTGCCTGCGTCCCCGCAGGCCTGGGTCGAATGGAAGGCGCGGTGAGGCGCTTCCCCCTGTCCTGGCCGGTATCCGGGCTCCAAGCTTGACCGTTCCGCCTTCCTGCCGAAGCAGTGGCTGTGTGGAGCGGCGTGCCGCGCGATGCGCGGCGCTTGTTTACCGTTGCGGGGGCAGCACACGTTGGCCTGGGCGCGTGAACGCGGCGGCATCGTGTTTCCCGTTTAACTGCCGGCGTGGACACGCCGGCGGGCACCAGAACGGGCGATATTATACCCGGCGCGGCCTGCTTGGCCTTATGGCA
The DNA here is from genome assembly GCA_035655255.1 of Telluria sp. Lineage (GTDB taxonomy): Bacteria > Pseudomonadota > Gammaproteobacteria > Burkholderiales > Burkholderiaceae_D > Telluria. The sequence continues at coordinate 3,650 of DASRUW010000195.1, forward strand.
AGCCAAGTTCGACGCCGCATGCATATCCGATAAACATTGACAGTTCGGAAAGCTTGGCTATAGTGGCCGCTTCCCCCCACTTCGAGGAAGCTCACAGCATGGTCGTTCGCTCCACCCTGTTCAAGCGCCTGCTGCTCGCGGCCGGCGTCCTGTGCACGGCCGGTCTGCTGGCGCAAACCAGCGGCATCACGGTCGTCCCCGTTCCCACGCCCAGCACCGACACCGGCATTCCGCTGGCGCCGGCCCACCCGGCGCTGGTGACCGAACCGAGCGCGCCCACCGCCTGGGGCGGCATGCGCGACGACGCCGCGCCGACTCTGTCGGACCGCGTGGTGCAGTACCGGATCGCCGCCACGCTCGATCCGGTCAAGCACACGGTGGCCGCCAACGAGCAGCTCACCTGGCGCAACCGCGGCAGCCGCGAGGTGCGCAGCGTCTACCTGCACCTGTACCTGAACGCCTTCGAGGGCAAGGGCAGCACCTTCTTGACCGAGGTGGAACGCAGCAAGCGCGGCTTTCGCAGCGGCGTCGACATGGGCGACGGCGACTGGGGCCACATCGAATTGCGCAAGGTGGCGCAGGGCGGGGCCAAGGTGGCCTGGTCCTTCGTGCATCCGGACGGCGGACCGGCCACCGACCACACGGTCGTGCGCCTGGACCTGCCGCAGGCGGTGGCGCCGGGCGCCAGCACCACGCTCGACATCGACTTCGCCGACCAGCTGCCGCGCGTGACGGCGCGCACCGGCTACTTCGGCAGCTTCCACCTGGTGGGCCAGTGGTTCCCCAAGATCGGCGTGCTGGAGCTGCCGGGCGAACGCGGCGCCAAGGAGGAACGCTGGAACGTGCACGAGTTCCACAAGGACTCCGAGTTCTACGCCGACTTCGGCAGCTATGACGTCAGCCTCACCGCTCCCAAGGGCTACACCGTGGGCGCCACCGGCGAACCGCAAGGCGCCCCGGTGGAAAAGGACGGCATGGTCACGCGCCGCTTCGTGCAGCACGACGTGCACGATTTCGCCTGGACCGCCGACAAGCGCACCGCCACCCCGCTGGTGTCGGCCTGGCACGGCCCGGGCAGTCCCGAAGTGACGGTCACCGTGCTGTACCCGCCGGAATACGCCGCCAGCGCGGCGCCGGCCATGAAGGCGGCCAAGGAATCGCTGACCTGGTTCTCGAACACGCTCGGCCCCTACCCGTACAAGACCCTGACCGTGGTGGTGCCGCCGTTCAACGCCACCGAGGCGGGCGGCATGGAGTACCCGACCTTCATCACGGCGGAGGGTTTCGCCAAGGTCGAACCGAACACGATCAGCGAGTTCGCCGTCGATTTCGTCACGGTGCACGAATTCGGCCACGGCTACTTCTACGGCATCCTCGCCTCCAACGAGTTCGAGGAACCGATGCTGGACGAGGGCCTGAACGACTACTGGGACCACCGCATGGGCCGCGCCGCCGGCAAGGACATCTGGCTCACCACGCCGTTCCTGAAGAAGATCGGCATCACGCCGCACTTCGCTCCGTTCGACTTCGAGCGCGGCGGCACCCCGCGCGAGGAGCCGGCCGACGCGGTGGCGGCCGCCGCCTACGAGCGCCTGCAAGGCATCGGCCCGATCTACACCCGCACCGCCACCACCATGCGCGACCTGGAAGCGCGCATCGGCAAGGGGGCGCTGGAAGCGGGCTTCAAGGAATACTACCGGCGCTGGAAGTTCCGCCATCCGAGCGTGGCCGACCTGCGCGAGGCCCTGGCCGACGGCAGCGGCCAGCGCGCCGCGGTCGAAGCCGTGTTCGCGAGCCAGGTCTACCGTACCACCAAGATCGACGACCGCCTCGACAAGCTGACCAGCGACGAAGAGCTGCCGGTCGCCGGCACCCGCCTCGCGGGCGGCAAATGGGTCGAGGACAAGGACGACGACGTCGAGAAGCGGATCGAGGACGCGCGCAAGGCCTGGGACAAGGCGCATCCGGACGCGAAGGACGGCCGCGGCCCCTACCCCTACCGCACCACCGTGACCTTGCGCCGCTACGGCGCGCCGGTGCCGCAGACGGTGCTGGTCACCTTCGCCGACGGCAGCAAGGAGACGGCCGTGTGGGACGACGACCGTAATTGGGCGCGCTTCTCCTGGGTCAAGCCGGTGAAGGCCGTGTCGGCGGAACTCGACCCGGAACGCCGCCACTACCTGGACACCAGCAAGCTCGACGACACCCGCGCCGTGCAGGCCGACCCGCGCGCCTCGCGCCGCTGGGGCGCCGACATCGCCGCCTTCATCCAAACCCTGTTCAACCTGATCGCCGCCGTATGAACACCGTCCTCGCTACTCCGCACCCGACGCCGGCCGCCGCGCCCGGCCGCTTCTCCGCCCTCGGCCACGGCATGCGCCTGGCCCTCCAGTGGCGCCTGCTGGTCCTGTGGGCCGGGCTGCTCCTGATCCCGGCGCTGCTCGCGTCCTGGCCGATCTGGAGCGCCCTCGGCGGCGCCCTCGACCACTCGACCCACGCGGCCGAGCTGGCGCAGCGCCTGGACGGCGTCGCCGTCGCCGACCTGCAGGGCCTGTACAAGAAAGGCGCCGGCAAGATCGACGGCTTCTTCCAGCTCGCCTTCGTGCTGACCTTGCTGCTGTCGCCGCTCCTGACCGGGATGGCCGCGACGGCGGCGCGCGCGCCGGCCCTGCTCGGCATGCGCGCCCTGTTCAAGGGCGGCCTGGAACAGTACCCGCGCATGTTCTACATGCTGCTCTGGTCCGCCGTGCCGCTCGGCGTGGCCTTCGCGCTGGGCGCGGCAGCCGGCGCCGCGGTCGACAAGCAGGCCGAAAAGGCGATCGTCGAGACGGACGTGTCCACCATCGGCATTTTCGCCAACGTGCTGCTGGCGGTGCTGTTCGCGCTGGCCCACACGACGGTCGACGCGGGCCGCGCCGTGCTGACCCTGGACCGCCGCCGCGTGTGGCCGTTCAAGGCCTGGTGGGATGGCGTCAAGCTGGTCAAGCGCCGTTTCCTGGCCAGCGTGGGCAGCTACCTGGCGATCACCTTGGTGGGCGGCGTTGTGCTGGCGGCGCTGGCCTATGCGCGCATCCAGGCCTCGTCCGGCAACTGGGGCATGTTCGCGGCCGGCCTGCTGCTCACCCAACTGGGCGCGTTGACGATTGCGTGGATGCGCTGCGCGCGCCTGTTCGCCCTGGTCAAGGTGGCCGGCAGCGCTTGACAAAGCGGCGGGGCGGCTCCATCTTGGATGCATGAGCACCGCATCCCTGCCCACCTATTTCGTCTCCCACGGCGGCGGTCCCTGGCCGTTCATGAAGGAGACGGCCGGGGGCGCCTACGACCGGCTCGAGGCGTCCCTGGTCGACATGCGGCGCCAGCTTCCCGTGCGCCCCGCCGCCGTCCTGGTCGTGACCAGCCACTGGGACACGCCGCAGTTCATGGTGTCGTCCGGCGCCCACCCCGGCATGATCTACGACTACGGGGGCTTTCCGCCGCATACCTATCGCATCCGCTACCCCGCCCCGGGCCATCCGGAACTGGCGGCCCGGGTGGCGGCCCTGCTGGAGGGTGCGGGCATCGACGCCGGGCTCGATCCGGCCCGCGGTTTCGACCACGGCACCTTCTCCATGCTCTACCCGATCTATCCGGAGGCGGACATGCCGGTCGTGCAGCTGTCGATCCGGCACGACTACGGGGTGCAGGCGCACCTGGACGCGGGCCGGGCGCTGGCGCCGCTGCGCGGCGAGAACGTGCTGATCGTCGGCAGCGGCCTGTCGTACCACAACCTGCGCCAGTTCGGACCGGACGGCAAGGCAGCGTCGCACGCCTTCGACGCCTGGCTGAACCAAGCGCTGGCCCTGCCGGGCGCGCAGCGCCACGCCGCCTTGCTGAAGTGGGAGGAGGCGCCGGCGGCCCGCGCCGCCCATCCGCGCGAAGACCATCTGGTGCCGCTGTTCGTGGCGCTGGGCGCGGCGCAGGACGAAGCCGCCACCTGCGTCTATCACGAGGACGACTTCTTCGGCAGCCTGGCCGTGTCGTCCTTCCGCTTCGGCAGTTAGCTGCCGCGCTTGCCGCGTGCCGCTTCCTCGGCGCGCGCCGCGGCGCGTTCCGCGGCCAGGCGTTCTTTCTCCGCCACCTCGGCGGCATGGCGCGCCAGGCGCACGGCGCGCGACTCCGGCGTCTCGAGGCTGACACGCCCGAGCGCGCCACTGCGGTAGTCGTGCAGCAGCACGTGGGCCGCCTTTTCGAAATCGAAGTCGCCGCCCTTGACGCGGAAGCCGCGCCGGGCGGCCACGCCTTCGACCACCCCCACGCCGTCCATGCCCTCGGTCTTGAAGCCGTAGCGCGCCGCGAGCAGCTGCGGATAGCGTTCCAGCAGCACCTCGCCCAGGAACACGGCCACCTCCTCCTCGATCAAGGCGTTGGTGCCGATCGCGTGGCTGGCGGCCAGCATCAGGCCGTCGCTGTCCATGTCGATCTTCGGCCACATCAGGCCCGGGGTGTCGACCAGCACGGTGAACTGGTCCAGGTAGATGCGCTGCTGGGTCTTGGTCACGGCCGGCTCGTCGCCCACCTTGGCCACGCGCTTTTTCAGGAGCGCGTTCATGAGGGTGGACTTGCCGACGTTGGGAATCCCCATGATCATGATGCGCAGCGGCTTGGTCGGCACGCCGCGGTGCGGGGCCAGCTGCTTGCACAGCGACGGGATGCGCGCCACGTCGGCCGGCTTCTTGGTGCTCATCGGGTAGGCCGTCACGTTCGGCTGGGCGTCGAAGAACGCGGCCCAGGCGGCGGTGGCGGCAGGATCGGCCAAGTCGGTCTTGTTGAGGACCTTGAGGCAGGGGCGGTTACGGAACACGCGCAGCTTCTCGATCAGCGGATTGCGGCTGGCCTCCGGCAGGCGGGCATCGACCACTTCGATGACCACGTCCGTGTTCTCCATGGACTCTTCCGCCTTCTTCTTGGCGGCGTTCATGTGGCCGGGGAACCATTGTATCGACATGCTGTGCTTTCGGATTGGCGGGGCAAAACCCGCTATTCTAATCCAGCTCGGCCAGGGCCTTCACGTGCGCCACCACGCTGCGCCCGAGAGCGGACAGGTTGTAGCCGCCTTCCAGGCAGCTCACGATGCGCCCCTGGGCGTGCTTGCGCGCCACCGCCATCACCTCGCGCGTGATCCAGGCGTAATCGGCCTCCACCAGCGCCATGCCGCCCAGGTCGTCCTCGCGATGGGCGTCGAAGCCGGCCGAGATGAAGATCATCTGCGGGCGGAACGCGTGCAGGGCCGGCAGCCAGTAGTCCGTGACCACCTTGCGCACCACGTCCCCGCCGCTGCGCGCGGGCACCGGCACGTTGACCGACGTCGCCGTGATCGGCTCGGGCTCCGTGTACGGGTACAGCGGATGCTGGAAGAAACTGGCCATCAGCACGCGCGGCTCGTGGGCGAAGCTTTCGGCCGTGCCGTTCCCGTGGTGGACGTCGAAGTCGACGATGGCCACCCGCTCCAGGCCGCACACCTCGAGCGCGTGGCGCGCCGCGATGGCGACGTTATTGAACATGCAGAAGCCCATCGGGCCGGACGGCCGGGCGTGGTGGCCGGGCGGGCGCACGGCGCAAAAGGCGTTCGCGATCTCGCCCTTGACCACGGCCTTGGTGGCGGCCACCGCCGCGCCGGCGGCGCGCAGCGCAGCCTGCCAGCTGTAGCGGTTCAGCGAGGTGTCGCCGTCGATGATGTAGTAGCCTTCCTGCGGCTGGTGGTCGCGCACCAGCGCGATGGCCGCTGCCGAATGGTTGCGCGCGATGTCGTCCAGGTCCGCCAGGGGCGCCAGGCGCCGTTCGATCAGGCCGTCCAGGCGGGCCGCGATGAGCTGGTCCTCGATCGCCTGCAGCCGGGCCGGCGCTTCCGGATGCCAGTCCCCCATCTCATGCCTGGAGCAGTCGGGATGGCTATAAATTGCTGTGATCATGTGTAGAATCCTACCACGCAGGTGTCCCCTCACTTTTCAGAAGAATCCATGTTCGACAAATTACATGCGGTAGCACGGCAGGTCGGCCAGGTGGTGGTCGGCAAGGATCAGCAGGTGCGCCTGGCGCTCACCTGCCTGCTGGCGGGAGGCCACCTGCTGGTGGAGGACGTGCCGGGCGTGGGCAAGACCACGCTGGCCCATGCGCTGGCGATCTCGCTGGGCATGCGCTTCAACCGCATCCAGTTCACCAGCGACCTGCTGCCGGCCGACGTGGCGGGTATCTCCGTGTACGAGCGCGAGCAGAACGCCTTCGTGTTCCACCCCGGTCCGATCTTCACCCAGGTGCTGCTGGCCGACGAAATCAACCGCGCCACGCCGAAGACCCAATCGGGCCTGCTCGAAGCGATGGAGGAGCGCCAGGTGTCGGCCGAGGGCACGACCCGGCCCCTGCCCGAGCCCTTCTTCGTGATCGCGACCCAGAACCCGTCGCACCAGGTGGGCACCTTCCCGCTGCCCGAGTCGCAGCTGGACCGCTTTCTCATGTGCCTGTCGCTCGGTTACCCGGACGCCGCCGCCGAACGCCAGCTCCTGATGGGCGAAGACCGGCGCGCCATGCTGCGCAGCCTGCCCGCCGCGATGCAGCCGGAGGAACTGGTCGCGGCCCAGCATGCGCTGCGCGCGATCCACACCGCGCCGGCCGTGATCGACTACGTGCAGGCGCTGGCCCAGGCCTCGCGCCAGAACGGCATGTTCAGCGAGGGCATGAGCCCGCGCGCCGCGATCGCCCTGCTGCAGGCGGCGCGCGCCTGGGCCGCGCTGGAAGGCCGCAACCACGTCATCCCCGAGGACGTGCAGGCGCTGCTGATTCCCGTCTGCGCGCACCGGCTGCGGCCGCTCAAGTCGGCCCAGGGCGTGGCGCTGGCCAGCCGCGACCTGGTGCTGCAGCTCCAGCGCTCGGTCCCGGTCTGAATCCGCCCATGCTCGGCGCGCTGCGCAACTCTGTCCGCCGCAAGACCAACACCTGGCTGTTCCAGTGGCGCGGCGCGGAACCCGGCGAGGTCACGCTGGTGTCACGCCGCGTGTTCATCGTGCCGACCCGGGCCGGCATGGCCTTCGCCGCGCTGCTGCTGATGCTGCTGGTCGGCTCGATCAACTACACCCTCGGCCTGGGCTTTCTCCTGACCTTCCTGGCCGTCTCCAGCGCGCTGGTGGACATGGTGCTCACCAACCGCAACCTGGCCGGCCTGCGCCTGTCGCCGGGCCGGGCCGCGCCGGTGTTCGCCGGCGAAGACGCGCGCTTCGAGCTCAATCTTGCCAACCCCTCGCGCGTCGACCGCTACGCCGTGTGGATCGACTTCATGGAAGCGGGCGAACCCTGCCATGTCACCGACGTGGGCGCCGGCGCGCGCAGCGTGGTCGAACTGACCGCCGCCACCGACCGGCGCGGCTGGAAGGCGGCACCGCGGGTGCGCCTGATCACGCGCTTTCCGCTCGGCCTGTTCCGCGCCTGGGCCTACTGGCAGCCCGACATGCGGGTGCTGGTCTATCCCTTTCCCGAACCCGTCGCGCCGCCCCTGCCCTACAGCGGCCGCCCCGGCGACGACGGCTACGGGCACGCGGGCCAGGACGACTTCGCCGGCGTGCGCAGCTACCAGGCCGGCGACGCCATGCGGCACCTGGCCTGGCGCCAGATCGCGCGCCTCGACCCCGCCCTCGGCGGCCAGCTGGTGACCAAGAGCTTCGAAGGCGGCGCCGCCGACGAACTGGTGATCGACCTGGACGCGACGCCGGCCGGCATGGAGCTCGAGCAGCGCCTGTCGCGCATGACGCGCTGGGTGCTCGACGCCGAGCGGCGCGCCCTGCCCTACGCCTTCCGCCTCGGTCCGACCTTTTTCGCGCCAGCTCTCGGTGACGCCCACCAGGCGGCCTGCCTGCGCGCGCTGGCCCTGTACGCGCTGGAGGAACGCGCGTGATCGTCGAACGCTTCGCCGGCCGCATGAGCCGCGACAAGGCCAACACCCTGCTGCTGGTGGCGGCGGCGGTGCTGGTGCTCGCCCCGCACGGGCTGCATCAGCCCTGGTGGGTCACGCTGGCCGCTGCCCTCACCCTGGGCTGGCGCGCGGCGGTCACCTTCCGCGGCTGGCGCCTGCCGCCGTCGATCATCCTGCTGCCGGCCACGTTCGCGGCGATGGGCGGCATCATGTGGGAGTTCCACACGCTGCTCGGACGCGACGCGGGGGTGGCGATGCTGACCATGCTGGTCGCCTTCAAGATGCTCGAGATGCACGCCAAGCGCGACCTGTTCGTGGTGATCTACCTGTGCTTCTTCCTGATCCTCACCAACTTCCTGTATTCGCAGACGATCGGCACGGCGGCGATGATGGTGCTGTCGCTATTGTTCCTGCTGACGGCGCAGCTGTCGTTCC
>DASRUW010000196.1:0-2069 GCA_035655255.1 Telluria sp.
CCAGCGCGCCCTGCGCCACCACGGCGCCGTCCTGCACGGCCAGCGGCGACTCGCGCTGCCACAGCAGGTGGCCGGCCAGCACGCCCACCACCAGGGTGGCGGCGATCGTGCCCAGTTCCGGCCAGGACCAGCGGCGCAGCGAGCGGCGCCGTTCGCGTTCGGCGCGCGCGGCGTCCAGACTGTGCACATTGGAGGCGGTCCGCACCAGCAGCGCCAGGCGCTCCGGCACCGGCTCCTGCAGGGTGTCGGCGAAAGCACTGCCGGCCAGGGCGCGCAGGGAGCGGTGCTCCTCCACCCGCGCGGCCAGGGCCGGGTCGGCGCGCATGGCGTTCTCGATGCCCTTGCGCGTGACGGCATCGAGCTCGCCGTCCGCGTAGGCCATCAGCATGTCGTCGGTGTAATTCATGTCTTCGCCTTCTCGTTGAGGACGCCCTGCAGCGCCTCGCGCGCCCGTGCCAGGCGGCTGGTGAGGGTTCCCATCGGGATCTCCAGCACCTCGGCCGCTTCCTTGTACGGCATGCCATCGACCAGCACCAGGCCGATCACCATCCGGTGGTCTTCCGACAAGGTGGCCAGCGCCTGTTCCAGCGCCAGGCGCTGCACGTGCACCTCGGCCGTATCGACGCCGACATGCTCGCCCTCCTCCTCCGGCGCAAACAGGCGGTCGCGCCGGATGCGGCCGCGCACCTCGTCCACCCAGGCGTTCTTCATGATGCGGAACAGCCAGCTGTCCAGGCGCGTGCCGGGTTCCCATTGCCCGGTGCGCGCCAGCGCCCGCTCCACCGCGGTCTGCACCAGGTCGTCCGCGTCCTCGCGGTGATAGGTAATCGTACGCGCAAAGCGACGCAGGCGGGGCAACAGTGCGGCGATGTCCGTGTGTACTGTCATGGCATGCAGGGAAAACGTACGGCGCGGGGATTTTCTTCCCTCGCCCAAGCGTTCTTCGGAATGTGACGAACGAGTTTATCATTCGACCATGAAACTATTCCGCACGGCATGCATGTGCGCCCTGCTGCTGGCCGGGACCGACGCCCGGGCCCAGCTGCGTCTGCCATCGCTGCCCTTGTCCTTGCCGCAACAGATCGGCCCGCTCGATACGCGCGGGCTGCTGTCCGAACCGCTGCGCGCGCTGCCGGACACGCGCGCCCTGCGCCTGGACCGCGTGACGGAACTGCTGCGCCGGCATCCCACCGTCCTGGAGGCGGACCCGCACGGCGAGCCGGTGCTGCGCGGCCGTATCCTGGCGCTGGAAGCCTCGCCCGCCGGGCTGGCGGCCGCCGCCGCTCTCGGACTCGACGAAGAGCGGCGCAGCACCATCGAACCGCTCGGCCTGACGCTCGTCGTGCTGCGCGTGCCTGCGGGCTTGAGCACGGCGGCGGCGCTGGAGGCGCTGCGGGCGCGCGATCCGGCGGGCAGCTACGACTTCGATCATGTCTATACCCAGAGCGGCGCCGCGTCCGGCGCGCCCGCCGCCGGCGCGGGAGCATCCGCGCGCGTCGGCCTGGTCGACGGCGGGGTGGACACGGCCCATCCCGTGTTCGCGCACGCGCGCATCACGCGCTGGGGCTGCGCGCAGCCGCATCCGAGCCGGCACGGCACCCAGGTGGCCGCGCTGCTGGTCGGTTCGGCCCCGCCGTTTCGCGGCGGCGCGCCGGACGGAGAGCTGTACGCCGCCGACATCTACTGCGACAACCCGGCCGGCGGCGCGGCCGACAGCATCGCGGCGGCGCTCGGATGGCTGGCCGAGCAACGGGTCGGCGTCGTCAACCTGAGCGTGGTAGGTCCGCCCAACGCCCTGCTCGAACGCGCAGTCGCCGCGATGGTCAAGCGCGGGCACCTCCTGGTGGCGGCCGTAGGAAACGACGGACCGGCCGCCGCGCCGCTTTACCCGGCCAGCTATCCCGGCGTGGTCGGGGTGACCGCGGTCGACCGGCGCGGACGGCCGCTGCCGGAGGCGGCGCGCGGACCGCAAGTGATGTTCGCAGCGCCCGGCCACCAAATGGTGAGCGCGGACCCGGATGGCGCATTCACGGCGGTGCGCGGCACCTCCTTCGCCGCGCCCATCGTGG
>DASRUW010000197.1:0-6948 GCA_035655255.1 Telluria sp.
ACATCACAACTAGGCGCCGGCTCAGGCCCGCGGCGCGGGCCTGAGCGGCGTCAGCGGTTCTGGATCTGTCCGTTCTCGAGCTGGATGCTGTCGCCCGCGCTGAAGCGGGGCTGCCAGTCCTGGGTGACGACGCGCGTGCTGCCGTCGCTCATGCGCAGCGTGACGCGGTAGCTTTGCAGCTTGCTGCCGGCCCCGCTCGTGCTGCCGGCGGTGCCGCTCGTGCCCATGGTGCCGATGCCGGCGCGCGGCACGGGTTCGACCGACACCACGGTCGCGCTTTCCAGCGTGCCCGTCGCCGGCGGGGCCACGCCCGTGTTGGCGTTGTTGCGGGTGGCGGCCGAGCCGGCCCCGTAGCCGCTGCTGCCCGGCGCCTGCGGCGCGGTGCTGGCCGTTTCGCTGGTGGTCGTGGTGGTGGTGGTTTCGCTGGCCGTGCTCTGGTCGGTGCCGGTCGAGCTGCAGCCCGCCAGCAGGGCGAGCATGGCCAGGGGCGGAACGAAGGATGGTAAGCGCATGTTGTTCTCCTTGGTCTGAATGAACGGCATACGATACGCGCCTGCGCGGCGCGATGGCGCAGCGCTCGACGCCTTTGACGCGCCTCAAAATCGGCGCGGCCGCACTCCGGAATAATTTCCTGAAATCATCGTGTGGAGTTCGCATGCAGCCCTTCAGTACCCAACGTTTCATCGACGACTTCGTGGCCGCCAACCGCAGCGCCGCCGGCGGCGCGCGCGAGGAATACGCCCTGCGCCAGGCCCTGCTGGGACTGGTCCGCCAGGCCAGGGTCGAGCAGATGGCCGAGATCCGCATCACCGCGGTCCGCCTGGCCGGGGCGGAGGCGCGCACCCAGGCCCTGCGCCGGTTGCGGCGCGAGTGCGGCCCGCCGGCCAGCCAGCGTCAGCTCGAATTCGACGGGGGCGAGGCCGGCGCGGCCTAACGGCGGCGCAGGGCGATGACCAGCACCAGCACGGTCAGCACGGCTGCGCTGCAGTCGACCATCCAGTCGCGCACGTCCGCATGGCGGTAGGGGAAGAAGCTTTGTACGAACTCGTCCGCCGCTCCCATCAGGGCGACGGTGGCCACCGTCGCGCAGGCGCGCCGCGCCGCACTTCCCGCTCCGCCCGTGAACAGGAGGAAGGCGATACTGGCGTAGGCGGTGCTGTGAAGGATGAGGCCCGAGGCCACCTGGCCGACTTCGGCGCGCGCGCCCGGCAGCGAGCCCAGCAGCAGGATGAGGACGTACATGGCCCAGGCGCCGCGGTAGCGCAGCGTGGCGTGGGAGGGGGCGAGCAGCAGGGCGTGGAGTTGGCGCATGGGCGGTGACGATAGCACAGCTTCAGATCGTCAGGGCGCAGGCGCCGTTCGTATAGTGGGCATCGAAACAGCTGCCGCACTGTGCACAAAAAAGGTGCTCGGCACGCACCGTTTGCTGGCGCAGGATGAGCTTCAGATGGACCGTTTTACATTTGGGGCAGGTCTCGCGGACCTGGCCGAAACTCAGCAGATCTAGCCTGCCGTCGACCTGTCCGCCAAGATCGAAGACATGCTCGCGGTCCATTTCGCTGAGCACGAGGCAATCTTCGGCACGTCGTTCCGGTGTGGGCATGATCGACTCCGGTGAAGGGCAAACATCCATCTTAGCGCCCGTGGACCCCGATGCAAGCGTGCGCTGAAAAAAAATGCCCGCCTTTGGTGGCGGGCAAAACCCAAGATCGGGCCAAGAGTCACTGCGTTACTACTGGGGAAATCGGTCGGTGTGCCGCCTCGGGCACACCTCACTGCGGCCAGGCATATCGGTTGCCTGTGCTGCAGATGGGTCCAGTATAGGGACCCCAGATGACGCCACCATGACGCAGCGCAAGTTTGCGTTTGACGGACGGAACAAAAAAAAGCCCGCTCGAAGGCGGGCTTAAAACTATTTCTTGGAGGAGAATAGTGGAGACAGGTGCCATTATGGTGCACCGTAACATATACGTCCAATCATCGTTTCGGATATGAAATATAACGGAACGATATAATTCATTCGGCAAGGCTGAGACGCACCTCGATATTGCCCCGCGTGGCGTTGGAATAGGGGCAGACTTCATGGGCCTTGGCAATCAGGCTGTCCGCCGCCGCCCGGTCCAGGCCGGGCAGGCTGACGGTGAGGGCAACGGCCAGGCCGAAGCCGCCCTGGTCGTTCGGGCCGATGCCGACCTCGCCCTTGACGCTGGCGTCGGCGGGCAGGGCGATCTTGGCCTGGGCGCCCACGAATTTCATTGCAGAAAGAAAGCAGGCCGAATAGCCGGCGGCAAACATCTGTTCCGGATTGGTGCCCGGGCCGCCCGCGCCGCCGAGGGCGCGCGGGGTGGACAGGGCCACGTCCAGCGCCTGGTCGCTGGAGACGGCGCGGCCGTCGCGGCCTCCGGTGGCGGTGGCGGATGCGGTGTAAAGAATGTTCATGGTGGCTCCTTGGGTTGGTTGAGCCATGAATATAGCACACAATTAAATTGTGTACATTTGAATTGCGTAGAAACAGAGGCGGACCCCTGTTGTTAAGTCGCGTCGTCGGCGCGGGTCAGCTCGGCGCGGATGCCGGTCAGCTCGCCGCGCAGGCGCTCCAGCGCGCTCAGTTCGAGGCCGCTGGCGCACAGGATCTGCTGCGGGATCTCGCGCGCCTGCTCGCGCAGGGCGCGTCCGGCCGGGGTGAGGGAAATGCGGACCTGGCGCTCGTCGTCGCGGTCGCGGTTGCGCGCCACCAGCCCGCCCGCCTCCAGCCGCTTGAGCAAGGGGGTGAGGGTGCCGGAGTCGAGATACAGGCGCGCGCCGATGTCCTTGACCAGGATGGCGTCCTGCTCCCACAGCACCAGCATCACCAGGTACTGCGGGTAGGTCAGGCCGAGCCGGTCCAAGAGCGGCTTGTAGGTCTTGGTCATCGCGTGCGAAGCCGAATACAGCGCGAAGCAGAACTGGTTGTCCAGGGCCAGCGGATTCGGCGCGCCGCTCATTCCTGCACCGGCACGGTGTAGTTGAGGACCATGCGTCCGCCGTCGACGAACAGGGTCTGCCCCGTCATGTAGGAGGCGTCGTCGCTGGCCAGGAAGGACACGACGGAGGCCACTTCCTCCGGTTCCCCGCAGCGGCCCAGCGGCGTGCGCGACAGGATGGTGTGGCGCTGCTCGGCGCTGGCCAGTACGGCCTGGCGCGCCAGCTCCGTGAGGATGGTGCCCGGCCCCACGCCGTTGACGCGGATGCCGTGCGGCGCCAGCGACAGCGCCATCACGCGCGTGAGCTGGTTCACGCCGCCCTTGGAGACGTTGTAGGGCACCTGGTTGGTCATCACCAGTTCCGAGTTCACGCTCGACATGTTGATCACCACGCCGCCGCCCTGGGCCACCATCTGGCGCGCCACGGCCTGACCGCACAGGAACATGCCCTTCAGGTTCACGCCCAGCACGCGGTCGAAGTCGGCTTCGGCGCAGTCGAGGAATTCGGCCTTGTGGGTCACGCCCGCGTTGTTGACGAGGATGTCGATGCGGCCGAAGGCGGCGACGGCGGCGGCCACCATGGCGTCCACGTCCGCCTTCTGACTCACGTCCGCCACCACGAAGCGGGCCGCGTCGCCGAGCGCTTCGGCCACGGCCCGGCCTTCGGGCTTGATATCGACCAGCATCACGCGCGCGCCGTCCTGGACCAGGCGCTGGGCGCAGGCCAGGCCGATGCCCTGGGTCGCGCCGGTGACGATGGCTACTTTGTTCGCTAGTTTCATTGGTTGTCTTTCGTGCGCAATGGCGATAGCGGATTGTACAAGCTCAGATCACCAGCGGGGCATCGGGCAGCTCGTTGGCGCCGCCGTCGGTGGCCGGGAATTCGCGCCGTAACAGGCCATGCACGGCCTGCACCGCGTCCAGCGCGGCTTGCTCGAAGCGCCCGGACTTGAAGCCCTCCGTCATGGCGCGGCAGATGGCCTGCCATTCGTCCGCGCCGACCCGCGCGTTGAGGGCGCGGTCGGCCACGATCTCGACCTTGCGCTCGGCCACGTTCACGTACAGCAGCACGCCGCAGTTGTCCGCCGTGTCCCACACGCCGTGCTCGGCGAACAGGGCCAGCGCGCGCTGGCGGATCGATTGACCGGCCCAGATCGCCGGGCCGGGCAGGGCGGTCTCGACGATGAAGCGCAGTTCGCCCCGGTGCGCCTGCTCGCCCGCGGCGATGGCCTGGGTGATCGCGTCCAGCGTCGCCTGCGGGAACATGCGCCGCGTCGCGCCCGTGCCGGTGATGAAGTGGCGCCAGCGCCGCGCCAGGCGGTTGTCGGTGTGTTCCATTACCAGTCTCCCGAGGCGCCGCCGCCGTCGAAGGTGCCGCCCCCGCCCGAGAAGCCGCCACCGCCGCCGAAGCCGCCGCCGCCCCCGAAGCCGCCGCCACCGCGGTGGCTCATCATGCTGCCCAACACGTTGCCGAGGATGAAGCCGGTCGTGCCGGAGCCCCAGCCGCCGCGCCCGAGGCGTCCGCCGCGGCGCCGGAACATGCTCATCAAGACGAACACGAAGAACAGCACCAGCGGCCACCAGGCCCCGCCCACGTCCTGGGCCGCGTTGCCGTGCTGCTGGGCCGCCGCCGGCAGCGACTCCTGGTTGAGCAGGGCGGCGACGGCCGACACCCCGGCCACCATGCCTTCGTAGTAGTGGTTCTGGCGGAAGTGCGGCGCGATCACGTCCTGCAGGATGCGCTTGGACTGCGCGTCCGTCAGCACGCCCTGCACCCCGCGCCCGGCCTCGATGCGCAGGCGCCGCAGGCTGCTCGGGTTGTCCTTGGCGATCAGGAGGATCACGCCGTCGTCCACGCCCTTGCGCCCCAGCTTCCAGGCCTCGGCCACGCGGATGCTGTACTGCTCGATGGCTTCCGGCTCCGTCTTGGGCACGGTGAGGATGGCGATCTGGCTGCCGGTCTGTTGCTCGTATTCGGTCAGCACCTGCTCCAGCTTGGCGCGCTGGTCGGGTTCCAGCATCCCGGCCAGGTCGTTGACGTGACCGGCCAGCGGCGGCACCGCCACCAGCTGCTGGGCCCAGGCGGGCGGCAGCAGCAGGCACAGGGCCAGCCACAGGGAGGCGAGCCGGGTCATCTTATTTGCCGAAGTTGACGGCCGGCGCGGTCGAGATGGCTTTCTCGTTCTCGACCGTGAAGGAGGGCTTGACCTGGTAGCTGAACATCATGGCCGTCAGGTTGTAGGGGAAGCTGCGCACCATCACGTTATAGTCCTGGACCGCGGCGATGTAGCGGGCGCGCGCCACGGTGATCCGGTTCTCCGTGCCTTCCAGCTGGGACTGCAGGTCGCGGAAGCTCGTGTCGGCCTTGAGCTGGGGATAATTCTCGGACACCGCCATCAGGCGCGACAGGGCGCTCGACAGTTCGCCCTGCACCTGCTGGAACTTGGCGAAGGCCTGCGGATCGTTCAGCACGGCGGGCGTGATCTGGAAGCTGGTCGCCTGGGCGCGCGCCTTGGTGACGGCTTCCAGCGTGTCCTTCTCGTGCGAAGCGTAGCCCTTGACGGTGTTGACCAGGTTGGGGATCAGGTCGGCCCGGCGCTGGTACTGGTTGACGACCTCGCTCCAGGCCGCCTTGATGGCTTCATCCTTGGTCTGGAAGCTGTTGTAGCCGCAGCCGGAAAGCAGGGGGAGCAGTACGATGGAGGCCAGGAACAGCCGGCCCCAGCGAGCGATGAGAGTAGTCATGGTATTCCTTGTGGCGGAAGTTGTTATCTGAATAAAACTATACCCCAGCCGGAGCGCCCGCGCCATGACGCGCACGCCTGCCGCGCGGTACAATGGTGGGTTTGCAATTTCGACACAGGGAGGTCGCATGAATTTCGTGGACAAGCTGGCGCGGGCCTGGAGCGCCAACCGATCGCTGCTGTGCGTGGGGCTCGACCCCGACCTGGCGCGCCTGCCCGAACACCTGCGCAGCCCCGACGGCGTGGCCACCTTCTGCAAGGCCATCGTCGACGCGACCGCCGACCTGGCCTGCTCCTTCAAGCCCCAGATCGCCTACTTCGCGGCCCTGCGCGCGGAAGCCCAGCTCGAAGCGGTGTGCGACTACATCCGCATGAAGTATCCGCAGGTGCCGCTGGTGCTGGACGCCAAGCGCGGCGACATCGGCGCCACCGCCGCCCAGTACGCGCGCGAAGCCTACGAGCGCTATGGCGCGGACGCCGTCACCGTCAACCCCTACATGGGCTTCGATTCGGTCGAGCCCTACATGGAATGGCAGGAGCGCGGCGTGATCGTCCTGTGCCGCACCTCCAACCCGGGCGGCTCGGACCTGCAGTTCCTGGACGTGGGCGGCATGCCCCTGTACCAGCACGTGGCCAAGCTGGTCGCGGACAAATGGAACCGCAACGGCCAGTGCGCCCTGGTGGTGGGCGCCACCTTCCCGGAGGAGCTGGCCAAGGTGCGCGCGCTGGTGGGCGACATGCCGCTGCTGGTGCCGGGCATCGGCGCCCAGGGTGGCGACATCGAGGCGACCGTCAAGGCGGGCCGCACGGCGAATGGCGCGGGCATGATGATCAACTCCTCGCGCGCCATCCTGTACGCAACGCCGCAGGCGGGCGAAGACTTCGCCGCCGCCGCGCGCCGCGTCGCGCTGGAGACGCGCGACGCCATCAACGCGCATCGCTGAAGACCGGCGCGCCAGCCCTAGCGCCGCGGGGCGATCTGGTCGGCGTAGTCGTAGAGCGCGCCGAGGATCTCTTCGGCGCGTTCGTCCGCCGTTTCGTTGAGCGCGTCGATCTCCGTGTGCAGCTGCTCGATGGTGCGCGCGCCGAACTCGCCGTCGAACAGGCGCGCGGCGCGGTGCTGCTCCCACTGCTGCGCCTCGGCGGGATCGAGCGTATGCGGGAAGTTGCGCGCGCGGTAGCGGAACAGCAGTTCCGCCAGGCGCGCGTCCTCGAAGTGGGGATGCTGGGCCGCCAACCGC
>DASRUW010000198.1:0-3888 GCA_035655255.1 Telluria sp.
CAGTTCATCTCCGGCACCATCGTGCGCGAGATCGCCATGCTGGGCGGCGACGTCTCGAAGTTTGTGTTCCCCTCGGTGGACCGCTGGCTGCAAAAGAAAATTGCCGCTCTCAAGGCCGCCAACCCGTAAGAAAGCAAGGCCGTACCATGGCGCTGATGATCACGGACGACTGCATCAATTGCGATGTATGCGAGCCGGAATGCCCGAATGAAGCCATCTCGATGGGGCCCGAGATCTATGTGATCGACCCCCAGAAGTGCACCGAATGCGTCGGCCACTTCGACGAGCCGCAGTGCCAGCAGGTGTGCCCCGTGTCCTGCATCCCGCCCGACCCGAACCGGCGCGAAACCCGCGACGAGCTCCAGCTCAAGTTCCAGCGCCTGATCGCCGCCAAGCAGTAACGCGGCCTTTCCGAGGCCGATGCTATGCTCGGCCCGAGGAGGTGAGCATGGCGGACGACAACGCGCCCCTGCCGGACGCGGTCAGCGAAAACATCGAGACGGTGGCGGAGTTCTACGCCCGCCACGAGGAACGCAAGTCGCGCTCCCAGCTGTGGATCGAGCGCTTCAGCCTGCTCGTGGGCAGCCCCGGCTACGTGGGCGGCTCGGTGCTGTTCATCGCGGGCTGGATCGTCTATAACCTGCTGGCGCCCGGCCTGGACCTGCCGCAGCCCGATCCGCCGCCCTTCGCCTGGCTGCAGGGCCTGGTCGCCCTGAACGCCTTCATCATCTCCACCACCGTCCTGATCCGCCAGAATTACGCCGCCCGCCTGGCCGAGCACCACGCCCACCTCGACCTGCAGGTCAATTTGCTGACCGAAAAGAAGTCGAGCACCATCATCCGGCTGCTGGAAGAGCTGCGGCGCGACCTGCCGAACGTGCGCAATACGCAAGACCCGGAAGCCGACGCGCTGGCCCGGCCGACCGATCCGAAGGCGGTCCTGTCCGCCATCGAGCGCGAACGGGGCACCTAGATATGCCAGCCGTGCATAACTGCGCACCAAAATCTTGCAGTTTTAGAAGCCATGCTCCAATCAGGGGCGTGTTAATCATGAACGATTGACGACATGCCGGTGGTATATTTCATGAGCGGCTTTTAGCACGCCCGTATTATTCCTATAACACTTCGGAAACGCGATGAGACATTGGAGCATCGGCCAACGCCTGGCCTTCGGATTCGGGATCGTGATTGCCTTGTTGATCTTGCTGGCGGGCCTGTCCTACCTGCGCATCTCCAGCCTGAACAAGGACGTGGATGCGATGGTCAAGGAGCGCTACCCGCAGACGGTGGCGGCCAACAAGGTCAAGGCCGATTTCAGCGACATGTCGCGCAGCATGCTGATGGCCCTGATCATGACCGATCCGGGCCAGGTCAAGAAGGAGCTGGACAACGCCGCGGCCAAGAACGCCAGCGCCAACCGGATCATCGACCAGCTCCAGTCCTCCACCACGGACGCCAAGGGCCAGGAAATCCTGAAGGCGATCGCCCCCCTGCGCGAGAAATTCGGTCCGATCCAGACCAGCTTCGTCGGCCTCATCAATGAGGACAAGAAGGACGAGGCGATGATCAAGTTCGTGTTCTCGGTGCGTCCGCTGCAGACCAAGTACTTCGACCAGCTCGACAAGTTCGTGGCGTTCCAGAACGACCTGATGAGCGCGGCCGGCGCCAACGCGGCCGCCGTCACGGCCCGCACCGAGCTCCTGATCGCCGGCCTGACCCTGGGCGCGGCCCTGCTGTCGCTGTTCGTGGCCTTCTTCGCCACCCGCAGCATCACCGCGCCCCTGAACGAGGCGGTGGACATCGCCAAGCGCGTGGCCGACGGCGACCTGACCAGCGTCATCACCACCGACCGCCACGACGAAACCGGCCAGATGATCGATGCCCTCAAGGACATGAACGACAGCCTGATCCGCATCGTGGCCGAGGTGCGCTCCGGCACGGACGCCATCGGCGCCGCCTCGACCGAGATCGCCAGCGGCAACCTCGACCTGTCCGCGCGGACCGAGCAACAGGCTACGTCGCTGGGCCAAACCTCGGCTAACGTGCGCGAACTGACGGAAACCGTCCAGCAAAATGCCGATAACGCCCGCCAAGCCAATCAACTTGCGGCGCAAGCCTCGGACATCGCGGTCAAGGGCGGCGCGGTGGTGGCCCAGGTGGTCGACACCATGGGTTCGATCACGGATTCGTCCAAGAAGATCGTGGACATCATCAGCGTCATCGACGGCATCGCCTTCCAGACCAACATCCTGGCGCTGAACGCGGCCGTGGAAGCGGCCCGCGCCGGCGAGCAGGGCCGCGGCTTCGCCGTGGTGGCCTCCGAGGTGCGCAACCTGGCCCAGCGTTCCGCCGCCGCGGCCAAGGAGATCAAGGCCCTGATCAGCGATTCGGTGGAAAAGGTCGACGTCGGCAGCAAGCTGGTCGAACAGGCCGGCTCCACCATGCAGGAAGTGGTGGCCAGCGTGCGCCGCGTGACCGACATCATGGGCGAGATCACCGCCGCCAGCCAGGAACAGAGCGCCGGCATCGCCCAGGTCAGTGCCACCATCGTGGACATGGACGAAACCACCCAGCAGAACGCCGCCCTGGTGGAGGAAGCGGCCGCCGCCGCCGCCTCGATGCAGGAACAGGCCGCCGCCCTGGCCAAGGTGGTCAGCGTGTTCAAGCTGGACGAGTCGCAGCAGCGCCGCCCGGCAGTGGCCGCGCCGCCCGCGCGGCCGGCCCTGACCGCGGCGCCGCGGCCGCAGGCGGCCCAGGCCAAGCCTCAGCCGGCCGCCAAGGCCGCCGGCGCACGCGCCGCCGCCGCCACGGAAACGAGCGGCGAATGGGAAGAATTCTGATTCACCATCACGACACACAGGAGACAAGAACATGAAGACATTCGGATTGAAGGCCCTGCTGGCCGCTGCGACGATGGCATTCGCCCTCGGCGCCGGCGCCGCGGAAGTCAACGGCATCAAGTTCGACGACACGATGAAGGTCGCCGGCAAGGAACTGAAGCTGAACGGCCTGGGCATGCGCACCAAGTTCGTGATCAAGGTCTACGCGGCCGGCCTGTACCTGCCCGAGAAGAGCAAGAGCGTCGCCGAGATCATGAAGATGGACGGCCCGCGCCGCGTGCAGCTCATCATGGTGCGCGACATCAGCTCGGACGATTTCGGCAGTGCCTTCACGACCGGCCTGAACGCGAATTCGACCAAGGAAGAAAAGACCAAGATCCTGAACCAGACCATGCAATTCGGCCAGATGTTCGCCGAGCTGCCGGGCATCAAGAAGGGCGACGTCCTGCATCTGGACTGGATTCCCGGCACCGGCACCGTCTGCGAACTGAACGGCAAGAAGGTGGGCGAGACCATCCAGGGCCTGGACTTCTACAACGCAGTGCTGAAGATTTGGCTGGGCGACAAGCCGGTGGACAGCTCGCTCAAGCCGGAATTGCTCGGCGTTTCCCGCTAACAACAAAATAAAATTGTTTTATGTTTAAATTTACCAAATTATTCATGTTGACGTAGAAGAAATAGTTAGGGGAGAATCCTTGTGCCATCACAAGGAGTTTCCTCATGATCTACAAGTTCGGAAAGCAGGCGCTGGTGTACATGTTGATCGTGGCCGCCGGCGCCGGCCTCGGCTGGGGCGCACCCCGCGCCGTCAACTGGCTCAAACCTGCCTATTCTCAAGGCGACTACTCCGCGTACTACGCCGGCCTGAACACCAATGTGGTGGTCTACGGCACCGCTACCTGCCCTTACTGCAAGAAGACCCGCGAGTATCTCCGCGCCAATCACATCGCCTTCGCCGACATCGACGTGGCCGCCACGGAGAAAGGCAAGACGGACTTCGACAAGCTGGGCGGGAGCAGCGTCCCCGTCGTCCTGATCGGCGACCGGC
>DASRUW010000199.1:0-9534 GCA_035655255.1 Telluria sp.
GGCCAGACCGGGGCGGTAGCCGGACAGCTTGAATTCGAGCGAGTTGCGTACCCGTTCCGGGTCGAGCAGGGCGAGGCCCAGGTTGGCGGCATAGGACAGGTCGCGCGTCCAGACGTAGTGCCAGCGTTCGCCCGTTTCGAAGCAGGCGCAGGGAATCGGCTCGCCGCCGTTGTAGTTCCCGTCCGCGATGCGGGCCACCGAATCCTGCTTGAATTCGGTCAGGGCCATGGCGAACAGCGCGTCGAACGCCACGCTGCCGCTGCGCACGCGCGGCAGGTCCGCCTGTTCGCTGTAGCGGACGAAAGAGGGCACCGGGTCGCGCAAGGTCTGCGTGGTCGACTGCACGTAGCTGCGCAGCGCCCCATCTTCGCGCAAGCGCCCGGAGGTTCCCGCATCCGCGGGAATGACGGGCAGGGCGCTGAAGCGGGCCTCCTCGGTCTTGCCGTCCCAGGTCGGGAAGCGCCAGACTTCGGGTTGGCTGCCGGGAGGGTGGGGATCCACGGCTTGCGTGGCGGCCGCGGGCAGCTCCTCGATGCGCAGGGTCGGCGCCGCGCCGGCGTCGAGAATGAAGCGGTAGCGCGCCATCTTGCGCACGAAGAGGAAGTCTTCCGGGCCGGCGTGCGCCTCGAGGCGGTAGTTCTGGCCGGGCTTCACGCTCACGCTGGCGGTCGGATCGAGCACCCATTCGGCGCTCCAGTCGCGCGCGCCGAGCTTGAAGCCATGGTAGCCGGGAGGCAGCTCTATCACCGCTTCGTACAGGTTCGGGCCGCGCGCGACCAGGGGATTGTCGATGCCCCAGCCGTTGAAGCCGCCCCGCACGTACAGTTCCGGCACGGCCGCGTGGGCGCCGGCGGCGGCCAAGGCCGCGAGCAGGATTGCTTTCATCGGTACTCTCCGCGTTCGATGATGCCTTTGAGGACGTCCTTCCCGCGCAGGACCGGGAAGTCCTCCGGACGATAGGCGCGCGGCCGGACGTAGTGCAGCTCGCCGATGACCGGCGCGAAGGAGACCAGCGCCGGCGTGCCTTCCAGCGCCTGGCCATCCAGGCTGGCCGCGCCCTTGGTGAAGGACAGGGTGCTGCGCCTTTCGGGAACCAGCTCGAAGCGCAGGCGGGTGCGGCTCTTGTCCGCGTTGAGGGCGTCGAATTCGACGTTGCGCTTCAGTTTTCCGTGCAGCGTGAACTGCCAGCTGCCGTGGCGGTAGGCCACGTCGAGGCTCTCGCCATCGCCGAAGGGCAGCTGCGCGTCGAAGCGCTTCCACGCGGCGGGAATGGCCGGCACGAAGCGCAGCGTCCCTTCCAGCAGATCGGGCCGGAAGCCCACGTAGTCCTGGTAGGCGTTGCGGGTGAATTCGGCCACGCTCCACGACTGCGCGAAGGTGCCGGAAGGGTGCAGCGGCGGCAGCGCGTCCAACAGCTCGCTCATGTTGCCGATGGTGCCCAGGTTGAGGATCTGGTCGCCCAGGTTGCGGGACAGGTTCCACGCCAGGTCCTGGTAGCCGAATTTATCCAGCGCGGTGACGGTGAAGCCGGCGTTCCAACCCCACACGGTGCCGTTGTGGTAGGCGGCGTCCTTGTGGTGGTATGCGGGATTCTCGTGGCGCGGATGGAAGTAGGGATCGTCCTGGGACAGCGAGGCGACGCCGTAGGGGTAGAGCAGGCCGGAAACGGCGTCGCGCGTGACCTTGGCCTGCACCTCGGGCGGCACGAAGTCGGTCCGCGGAATCGACACCAGCATCAACTGGTTGGGCCGGAGCTTGGTGTCGCGGCTGCCGTCGGCGCGCAGGCGGTCGGCCATGGTTTGGCCGTCCCAGAACAGGCGCAGGAAGCTGGCGCGCGCCTGTTCGGCGATGGCGCGCCATTGCGCCGCGCGCTCGGTGTCGCCGGCCTGTTCGGCCAGCAGCGCGCCGCTTTGCAGGGCCGTGTACCACAGCGCCTGGATCTCCACGGCGCGCGGGCCGCGGGCTGACCACGGCTGTTTGCCTTCGATGCGCGCGTCCATCCAGGTGTCCGCGTCGTCGTGGGTCAGCAGCTTGTCCTGGTCCATGTAGTGGGCGATGGCCCCGTCGAAGTAGGGAATCGCCAGCTTGTACATGCGCTCCGCGAAGGCCTTGTCGCCGGTGTAGCGGATGTACTCGAGCGCTTCGCGCAGCATCCACGGGGTACCGTCCACGGTGTTGTAGATGATGGCCGTGTCGGCCGAGACGCGGTTCGGAATGCGGCCGTAATTGATGTCCTCTGGCGCCAGGTTCTGGAAGCGCGCGAAATTCTCCAGCACCGCCTTCGCGTCCTCGAACTTGCCGGTGACGAGCAGCGTGCCCGGCAGGGCGATGAAGGTGTCGCGGCCCCAGTTGTCGCGGAACCAGGGCAGGCCGGCCCAGATGCCCTTGCCGAATTCCTCGACCTGGAACAGCCGGCTTGCCGCCTTGGACCAGTACAGGGCCTTGTCGTAGGCGGCATCGCCGGTGGCCAGCCAGCTGCGGGTCAGGTCGGCGTAGACCTTGCGGCGTTCGGCGGCGACGGGATCGTCCTGCGCCAGGGCGCGCGCCTCGGCCAGCGCCTCCTCCGCGGTGGCCCCGAAGGCTGCGACCACGGTAAAGCGCCGCGCCGGCGCGGCGGCGCGCAGCAGCAGGCCTTCCTCCACCGTGAACGGCTGGTCGCCGCACAGCGCCATGAAGCCGGACGCGAAGGCGACCACCGCCTCGCGCTCGCCGGTGCGTTCGTCCAGCACGCGCGCGCTGGCGGTGGCGGCGGCCGTCAGCGTGGGCTGCAGGGCCAGGCTGGCCGGGCGCCGGCTGTCGATGCGCAGGGCGATGGCGTGATGGTGGGACAGCACGGCCAGCGTCTCTTGCGCGCCGTTCGGATAGCGGACATGGTGGCCGTAGGGGAGCACGCTTTCGGCGCCGCGGGCGCGGTCGTTCGCGTGCAGGCCGACGTAGCTCACGTAGTTGTGCAGCCAGGTCCCCTTGCGCATGACGTAGCCGGCGCCGCGCTCGTTGGAATGGCTGTAGCCCTCGAAGTAGCCGTCGATGTTGTCGCCGGCGACCCATTGGCGCTGCTGGCCGGGCTTGGCCGTCACCGCCATGCGGGCGAAGAACTGGTCCACGTCCGGCTTGTCCATGGCGCCCGCCGTCCCGGCGCAGCAGGCCAGCGCGAGGATGCTTGCCAGGCGCTTCATTGGCGGCCGCCCGGCAGATCGGCGATCAGCGCGGACTTCGGCGCGAGCCGGATCTCCCGGCTGAAGTCGACCTTCCGGCCGGTGATGGCATCGGTTCCGGCCGCGCCGGCGGCCAGCATTTCGTGGAAGCGCGCCGCGGGCAGTGTCACTTCCTTGCCGGTCTTGTTGAAGGCGACCAGGATGCGCTTGGTCCCGTCGTAGCGGAAGTAGACGTAGGTGCCGTCCTCGGCGCCGTAGTGCATCATTTTCCCGTGGTGGATGACGGGTTCGGTCTTGCGCCAGTTGACCAGCCTGCGCACGTAGTCCTGGGCCGCGCGCTGCTGCGGAGTGAGGCCGGCGCCGGTGAAGGCATTGACCTTGTCGCCCGCCCAGCCGCCCGGGAAGTCGCGCCGGTAGCTGCTGTCGTCGCGGCCCTTCACGGTGCTGGGCATCTGCAGCTCGGTGCCGTAGTAGAACTGCGGGATGCGCGGCATGGTCATGAGATAGGCCAGGTCGATCTGCCACAGGCCCACGTCCTCGTTGACGACGCTGAAGATGCGCGAGGTGTCGTGGTTGCCGTCGAACAGGACCAGCTTTTCCGGATGCGGGTACAGGTAGTCCATCGACAGCAGTTCATACACGTCGTTGAAGCCTTCGTCCTTGTCCGCCAGCGCATTGCGCATCGCTTCGGTGAGCGGGAAATCCATCATGCTCGGCATATAGGCGCGGTAGCCGTCGAAATTGAGCTTCCCGGCCTGCCAGTGCGACACCACGTTGGGCGACTTGTTCCACTCCTCGCCGACCATGGTGAAGTTGGGGTATTCGTCCATGATGCGCCTCGTGTAGCGGGTCAGGAAGGCGCTGTCCGAATAGCCGAAGGTATCGACCCGCAGGCCGGACAGTCCCGCGTACTCGATCCACCAGATGTTGTTCTGGATGAGATAGTTCGCCACCAGCGGATTGGTCTGGTTCATGTCCGGCATGTGCGGGGCGAACCAGCCGGTGGTGAAGTTCCGCTTGTCCTCTTCGGACGCATACGGGTCCTGCACGGACACGCGGTGGTGCTGGGTCGGAACGAAATGGCCGTGGTTGATCCAGTCCGGCGTGGGCAGGTCCTTCAGCCACCAGTGATTCAGGCCGATGTGGGACAGCACCACGTCCTGGATCACGCCGAGGCCGCGTTTTTTCGCCTCCGCGACCATGCGCACGTACTCCTCGTTGCTGCCGTAGCGCGGGTCGATCTTGTAGTGGTCGGTGGCGGCATAGCCGTGGTAGGACGCTTCCGGCATGTCGTTCTCGACCAGCGGGGTCGGCCAGAGCTGGGTGAAACCCATGCCGGCCAGGTAGTCGAGATGGTCGACGATGCCCTGGATGTCGCCGCCGTGGCGGCCCCACCCGAGCTGGCGGTTAACCCTGTCGGCCATGCCGGCGACGCTGTCGTTGGCCGGGTTCCCGTTGGACCAGCGGTCCGGCATGATCAGGTAGATGGCGTCGCGCGTGTCGAAGCCGCGGCGCTCGGCCGAACCGGGCGCGCGCTGCAGCAGGCGGTAGGTGTAGCTGGCCGGGTGCGCGCCCTGGAAGCGGATCTCGAAGGCGCCCGGCTTGGCGTCCGCCGCCACCTGCAGGTCGAGGAACAGGTAGTTCCTGTTCGGGACGTGGATCACCTGGCGCACCGTCACGCCGGGGTAGTCGATGGCCGGGTCGCTGGTGCCGATGCCGGCGCCGTGCACCATCAGCTGCAGGCTCCTGTCTTTCATGCCGCTCCACCAGAACGGCGGCTCGACGTGGTCGATGGACTGGGCGGCGGCGGCGCCGGCCAGGGCGCACAGGAGCAGGGCGGTCAGGGTCTTGTTCATCATGCGATCCGTTTCTCGGTCGTGGGGTCGAACAGCACCGCCTTGGCCAGGTCGAAGGCCAGCGGCAGGACGGCGCCGGCACGGGCGCCGGCGCGGGGATGGGTGCGGCAGGTGATGCGCGCGCCGTTGAAGCCGGCGAAGGCGAGGGTATCCGGGCCGGTGGGCTCGATCAGGTCGATGCGCGCCTGCACTTGCGGGGCGCCGGCCGGGCCGCTGCCGGCGTCCGTCACGTGCTCCGGGCGCAGGCCGAGGACCACTTCGCGCCCGGCCAGGGCGGCGGCCTGGGGCAGGGGCAGCACGGTGGTGCGGCCCTCGTGCTCCAGCGGGAAGCCGTCGGCCGTCATGCGCCCGCGCAGGAAGTTCATCGAGGGCGAGCCGATGAAGCCGGCCACGAACATGTTTTCCGGCGCGTCGTAGATTTCCTGCGGGGCGCCGAACTGCTGGACCACGCCGTCGCGCATGACGGCGATCTTGTCGCCCAGGGTCATCGCCTCCACCTGGTCGTGGGTGACGTAGACGATGGTCGCGCCCAGGCGCTGGTGCAGCAGCTTGATCTCGGCCCGCATCTCCACGCGCAGTTTGGCGTCCAGGTTGGACAGCGGCTCGTCGAACAGGAACAGCCTGGGGTTGCGCGCGATGGCGCGGCCCATGGCCACGCGTTGGCGCTGGCCGCCGGACAGCATGGCCGGCTTGCGGTCCAGCAGGTGGGTGATCTGCAGCGTCTCCGCCACGCGCGCGACGATCTCGTCCTGCTCGCGGCGCGGCACCTTGCGGATGCCCAGGCCGAAGGAGATGTTCTCGCGCACCGTCATGGTCGGGTACAGCGCGTACGACTGGAACACCATGGCGATGTCGCGGTCCTTGGGGGCGACGTCGTTGACGGCGCCGTCGCCGATGCGGATCTCGCCTTCGCTCACGGTCTCGAGCCCGGCGATCATGTTCAGCAGGGTGGACTTGCCGCAGCCGGAGCCGCCGACCAGGATCAGGAACTCCCCGTCTTCGATTGCGATGTCGATCCCCTTGAGGATGTGGGCGCCGTTCGGATACGTCTTGTGGACGCCGGAAATGGTGAGGCTTGCCATGCTTATCCCTTGACTGCGCCGGCCGTCAGGCCGCGCACGAAGTATTTGCCGGCGACGACGTACAGCGCGATGGTCGGCAGGGCGGCGATGATCGCCGCCGCCATGTCCACGTTGTACTCCTTGACGCCGGTGGAGGTGTTCACGAGGTTGTTGAGGGCGACCGTGACCGGCTGCGCGTCGGCGCCGCCGAACACCACGCCGAACAGGAAGTCGTTCCAGATCTGGGTGAATTGCCAGATCAGGCAGACCATGAAGATCGGCAGCGACAGCGGCAGGATGATGCGGCGGTAGGTCAGGAAGAAGCCGGCGCCGTCGATGCGCGCGGCCTTCACCAGCTCCTCCGGCACGGTCACGTAGTAGTTACGGAAGAACATGGTGGTGAAGGCCAGGCCGTACACCACGTGCACGAAGACCAGGCCGGTGGTGGTGGAGGCCAGGTCCGCCATGCCGAGCAGGCGCGCCATCGGCAGGATCACCACCTGGAATGGAATGAAGCAGCCGACCATCAGGGCCGTGAACAGGATCTCGGAGCCGCGGAAGCGCCAGTGCGCCAGCACATAGCCGTTGAGGGAGCCGACGACGGTGGAAATGAGCACGGCCGGCACCACCATCCGCACCGAATTCCAGAAGTAGGGCGCCAGGCCCGCGCAGTCCGAGCCGGTGCAGGCGCCGGCCCAGGCCTTGGCCCAGGCGCCCAGGCCGGCCGCGCGCGGCAGGGCGAGCAGGTTCCCGTCGCGGATCTCGTCGAGCGGCTTGAGCGAGGTCGACACCATCACGTACAGCGGGAACAGGTAGTACAGCGCGCACAGCGCGAGCAGGACGTAGATGACGAGGCGGGCGAGCTTAGTGGCCACGGCGGGTCGCTTTCGTTTCGAGGTACATCATCGGCACCAGCACCGCCATGACGGTGGCGAGCATCATCATGGCCGACGCCGCGCCCAGGCCAAGCTGGCCGCGGGTGAAAGTGTACTGGTACATGAACACGGCCGGCACGGTGGACGAGGTGCCCGGTCCGCCGGCCGTCAGGGCCATCACGAGGTCGAAGCTCTTGATCGCGATGTGCGCCAGGATCAGCAGCACGCTGAAGAACACCGGGCGCAGCGAGGGAACCACGATTCGGCGATAGATGGTGGGCAGGGTGGCGCCGTCCACCTGGGCCGCCTTGATGATGGCGTCGTCGATGCCGCGCAGGCCGGCCAGGAACAGGGCCATGACGAAGCCGGACGACTGCCACACGCCGGCGATGACGACCGTGTAGATGGCCTTGTCGGGATCGACCAGCCAGTCGAAGCTGAAGTTGGCGAAGCCCCAGTCGTGCACCGTCTTTTCCAGCCCCAGGCCCGGGTTGAGGATCCACTTCCAGGCCGCGCCGGTGACGATGAAGGACAAGGCCATCGGGTACAGGTAGACCGCGCGCAGGGCGCCCTCGGCGCGGATGCGCTGGTCCAGCAGGATCGCCAGCAGCAGGCCGACGGCCAGGCTGACGGCGATGAACAGGCCGCCGAAGATGCCGAGATTGGCGGCGGCCGTCCACCAGCGGTCCAGGTCGAACAGGTCGCGGTAGTTGGCCAGGCCCTCGAACGCGTAGTTCGGCATCAGGCGCGAAGGCGTGAGCGACAGGTAGCCGGTGAGGGCGATGAAGCCGTACACGAACACCAGCGAGGCCGCCAGGGTCGGCGCCAGGACCAGCCGCGGCAGCCAGCGGTCGGCGAGGGCTCGGGCGCGCATCAGCGGGTCTTGGCCGCTTTGGCCAGGGCCGTGGCGGCGGCCTGCGGCGTCATCGACGAATTCATGAAGCGCGCCACCACGTCCATCAGGGCGCCCTGCGTGGCCGAGCCGACCGCCATGTTCTGCGACATGCTGGGCACGAAGGAGCCGGCCTTGCCGGTCGCCTGCAGGTCCACCATCGACTGCTGGGCGCAGCTGTCGAACTTGGCCATCGACACGCCGGCGCGCACCGGCACCGAGCCCTTGTTCAGGTTGAAGGTCTCCTGGAAGGCGGGGCTCATCACGGCGGAGGCGAGGGCCAGCTGGGCCTTCTGGTCGTCCGCCTTCTGCTTCTGGAACATCAGCAGCGAATCGATATTGAAGGTGAAGGCCTTGGCGGTGCCGGGGGCGGCCACGCACAGGAAGTCGGTGCCCGGCTTCTTGCCGGCGGCGGTGAATTCGCCCTTGGCCCAGTCGCCCATGAACTGCATGCCGGCCTTGCCGTTGATGACCATGGCCGTGGCCAGGTTCCAGTCGCGGCCGGGCGCGTCGCGGTCGATGTAGGTCTTGATCCGGCCCAGGGTCTCGAACACCTTGACCATGGTGGGCGAGGCGAGGCTGGCCTGGTCCAGCTGCACCATCGTCTTCTTGTAGAACTCCGGCCCGCCCACGCCGAGCAGGACGGATTCGAACAGGGTGGCGTCCTGCCAGACCTGGCCGCCGTGGGCGACGGCGATCAGGCCGGCCTTCCTGATCTTGTCGGCGGCGGCGAAGAATTCGTCGAAGGTGGCGGGGGCCTTGGCCACGCCGGCCTTCTTCAGCACGGCAGGGTTCACCCACAGCCAGTTCACCCGGTGCACATTGACCGGGGCGGCCACGTAATGGCCCTTGTATTTCATGATCGGGACCACGGCGGCCGGCAGCAGGCTGTCCCATTTCTCGGCCACGGCGACGGCGTCGATATTGGCCAGCACGCCTTCCTGGCCCCATTCCTGGATCGCCGGGCCCTTGATCTGGGCGGCGGTGGGCGGGTTGCCCGAGATGACGCGCGCCTTGAGCGCGGTGGCGGCGTTCTCGCCCGCCCCGCCGGCCACGGCAAAGTCCTTCCAGACGACGCCCTTGGCTGTCAAGGCCTTCTTCAGCTCCGCGGCCGAGCGCGCTTCCCCGCCCGAGGTCCAGTAGTGCAGTACTTCGACTTCACCGGCCTGGGCCAGGCCGATACCGGCCAGCGCGGCGCCG
Organism: Telluria sp.; assembly: GCA_035655255.1. Taxonomy (GTDB): domain Bacteria; phylum Pseudomonadota; class Gammaproteobacteria; order Burkholderiales; family Burkholderiaceae_D; genus Telluria. The sequence continues at coordinate 9,040 of DASRUW010000199.1, forward strand.
AGGGCCGCGATCCATGTCTTCTTCATGCAGGTCTCCGTAGTTCTACTACACGCTCGTGCGCGTTCTCTTGGGAAGCATACAATGCCTGCCGGGCCGATTCAACGGAATTTTGCTAGTTTAAGTACATACCGGCACCGGACGGCGCCCCGGCCGCGGCCACGGGACGGCGCGCTGTTGGATGCCTGCGCGCGCGCCAACTTGGTGAATTCCCCCGGATTTGTAGTCGTACTACAGTTCGACATGCACCAATTTGTAGCTGAAATACAACGAACACCCCCTGTCTATGGCGTAAAACGCACAGAAAACGGGGTTTTCCGTAGTGCGCCGTAAGTTTCGTTGACAGTGCATCTAGTTTTAGTACAGAATTTTTACTGGAAACGTTCTGAGAAGCGTTTTGCTGACTGGGTCCCGTGAGTTGAGCGGTGCTGGCGGACGGGAATAACTGTAGTTCTGATGATCTATGAGGGGACAGATGAAGAATTTCGCGTACAAGGG